>JAZNVE010000074.1:0-6842 GCA_045592665.1 Acutalibacteraceae bacterium | reverse complement strand
TATAGGTAGAGTTTCGGGTGAAAGTCGTGCATCCATGCAGGTAAATAATCGTTGCGATTTAAGAGGGCTTATGGTGGATGAAGCCATTATTGTTCTCGACAGGTTTCTTGATGACCTGCTTCGCTCAGGACTTACTGAATGTACCATTATTCACGGTAAAGGAACGGGGGCTTTAAGAGCGGGTGTTACCCAATATCTTAAATCAGACCCGAGAATCAGAACCTTCCGCTTAGGTACCTTCGGTGAGGGAGAAAACGGTGTAACAATTGCGGAGATAAAATGAAAAAACTCTGTCATCCATTTGATGGGTGACAGAGTAATTTTTATTTAATATAAAATTCTGCTTTTGAAAAATCCAATTTTTTCAAATTATCTTTGGTAATTGAAACGTAGGCTATTTTTTCCGTGTCTGCAAGGAATGAGGGCATATTGTCATCAAGGGGGTCATATTGAAGTAGAATGACGTTATCATCATTTTCTACAATAAGCCTTGTGCCGTCCTCTGCATTATCGGTTTCAAAATAGTCAATTGAATACTCGGTATCCGTATCGCCTAAAAAATCAAATCCCGCGTTGAAATCATCAATAAGCGTATCGGGTTCGCTATTGCAATAACGGACATTGGGTATGAATTTACCATCTTTGAATGAAAGAAAAATATAGAGAAAACCTTTCTGTGGCAACAAACCGGTTTTATCATATTTTTTGAATTCGGATATTTTTAATTGACAGAAGAAGAAATCTTCGTCGTTTATCGTGCCGTCTGAGAGCCATTCCTCGGGCATAGTAGGTGCGCCGAAGAATTTACTTGTGCCGGGGTCATATTCGCCGTGCGCTTTTTCAACAGTAATTCCTATCATTGAGCAACCCCCATATATTCCTCAAGAACTAAACCGCTTTCTTTTAATTCTTTAGCAGTTTCAACACCAACGTAACGCCAATGCCAAGGCTCGTAGATAACCTTTGTTATGTCCTGTTTATCTTCGGGGTATCTCATAATGAAACCATAGTCTGCGGCATTTTCCTGAAGCCATTTGAATTCGTCCGTGTCTTCAAACCATTCGTCAACACAAACAATATCCATAGCGTAACCTAAATTATGTTCGGAACTTCCGGGAGGCATAATGATTGTGGCGGCTTTGATTTTTGCGTCATCGTATGAGTAACCCTGACCAACGTAGAAATCAATTTTACGGTTGTAGTTACGTTCCTGAGTTTCGTAAGAGCGATAGCCTGAGCAAGGTGTAAGAGTAACACCGTCTTCGAGAGCCGCATTGTACATTTTTTCGTAATGCTCTGCAACTTTTCTGTCAAGTCTTTCACCACTTCCGCAAACATAAACAAGGTCGGGAGAGTATGTATCGGGAATACGGTATCCTGAGTTAACAAGTGTAAGGTGCCACTTTTCTTCATCTATCGTAATTATAGTGGGATTCTCAATAGTGCCGGGAGTTTCCGCTTTTTGCGGTGTTGTGGTGGCTTCGGTAGTTGCCTCGGTGGTTGCGGACGTATCAACCGGGGTTATTGAACCGGGCTTTTGTGTCGCATCTACGGGTTTGGCACTTGGCTCTGTTGCGGTTTCGCCGCTTTGCGCAACAACAAGGTCCTTGCGCAGTTTAGTGTTTCGTGCGTGAACGGCAACACAAACTACACTTACAAAAACCGTGATACATGCCAAAACAATGCAAAGAAACTTAAGAGCGTTGGATTCGCGTGCCTTTACGGATTTTTTATCGGGTAAACCGTTTTTATTCATCTCAATCATAATGAACACCTCTTTTTTCAGATTAAATTATATTTCATAATGCTTCAAATGTCAATTGGTTAGTAATAATTATGTGTGTGATAATTGGTTGATAGACACAAAGAGAAGTGAGGGGTTTTGGTATTTTTGCACAAAGATGAAAAAATCTTAAAAATGTCTGTTGTTAATGGCTTTTTTGTGCTATAATCAGTTGGTGAATAAATAAGTAAAGTCGGTATTTATCGACATTTGCAACAATATCGAAAGGGGTCAAACCTTTATGAAACGTATTTTTACAGTATTAACGGCTCTTTTAATTATCAGCGCAATGCTTGTAACCTTTGTGGCTTGCGGTTCATCCAAAAAGGATGGTGAGGTCACCGAATCTGAAAGTCAGTTTGTTACAGATGTAGCTGAGTATACCGAGAGTGCAACTCCCGTTGGTCACAGCAGTGAAGCAGTTCTTGATTATTTTAACAGCATTGTTAACGGTGTTAAGGTTCAGAAGCCTGCTCTTTCATACAGATTTGAAATCAATGTTCCCGACGACATCAAGGTAACCAAGAAAGGCGCCGAGGATGCAGAGGAAATTGACGAATCACTTTCTGCGATTAATGATGCGGCTAAGGGCATTAAGGACTTGTTCCTGAAAAATATTAAGGAAAAGTCAGGCGATATTCCCTTCGGTGGTGACAATACCGAGTTCCTTCTTGTAAAAGGGGAGTCATGGGCATCAAGCCTTACTGTTAACGATATTGACTACGCAACAATCAAAGAAGTAGGCGAATATTACTACATCACAATCGCTTTTGCAGACATTGCAGAGGATGAAAATGCGGATGTTCTTGCTAAGGCTTTCGACCTTCGCGACAAAGAGGATGTTCTTGCTTCCGAGGAAATTGCAAAAACAGCCGAGTATCTTAAGCTTAATGACTACACGGTTTCGTATAAGGACTGTAAAATCACCGCAAAGGTTAACAGATATACAGACGAGGTTGAAAATATCAATTATCGTAAAAACGCTGTTGTGGTTGCTGATATGACAGGTACAGGCACACTTGAATCCTATGGTGATGTAAGTGTCATCTTCAATCTTGAGGATGTTGCGGATTATAATATTACCTGGACAACTGAGCTTCCCACAAGCCCCCTTGAAACATCAACTGAGGCTTAAGTATTCAGTCACTTTAATTTATTTCAGAGGTGTTCCGTTTGAGTAAAAAAATTATTGCCGTTCTTCTTGTGGCAACAGTACTTTTTATGTGCGTGTTTGCCGCCTGCAACAAGAAGGAGGAAGAAGAAGGCATATACGTAGAAAATAAAGATATTAATTTCGTTACCGATGAAAACGGTGAAAAGGTTCTCGATTCGGATGGTAGAATTATTGTTTATGCTACCGATGAGGATGGTAAAAAAACGAAGGATGATAACGGTGAATATGTAACATTGGTTCAGGAATTCCAGCCAATTGAGGATGACGGAGTTGTTGAAGATTTAGGTTTCTTTTTCAAAATTCCCGAGGGCTGGAAATCAACTAATGAGTTCGGCGTTTTCAAAAATGAGGATGTCGGTCAGGTTTTTGAAATATCAATCCTTGAGCAATTATACGATGATTACTATAAAAGTACCAAGGAGGACTATGAAGAATTCAGCAAGCTTGAGGGCGTTACTACTACCTGGAGCGAGGACGTAGACCTTGGTAAGGATTTCAGAGGTCTTTGTCGCTTCACTATGGAAAATAAAGACGGCATCATAATTATGTACATCTTTGAAAATTCCAAAAACCTTTATAAGGTTCGTTTTATAGCTGAGGTGAATAAAGAAGGCGCTGTTGCAGAAAGTGAAGAAATGCTTAAAGCCTTAACCTTTAAGCCCTATGCTTATTACACAGATATTACATCTAAACCTGTTACAACAACTACAGCACCCCTTACAAAACCGGTTGCAGAATAAGTTTAGAAAAATAATTAACGGCTACATCGCAGGATGTAGCCGTTGTTTTTATGTGTTTTTGTTATATATAATCATTAATCCTTTCAAAAGGAGTTCATCGTCGATTATAATTTTTTTGTTGCATAGAGGAATTATTGTACCTGCGAGTCCGCCTGTAGCTATTACTGTACATTTACTACCGATTTCTTCTTCGATTTTACTGATCAGGCCGTCAATAGCACAAGCATTTGCGTGTATTACGCCACTTTTCATACAGTCAACAGTATTTGTACCGATAACTTTTTTTGGTACCTCGTATGCGATTCTCGGTAACTGAGAGGTTCTTGACGCCAATGCTTCTGCTGATACGGAAATACCGGTCATAATTATTCCGCCGATGTAATTCTTACTTTTATCTATTACCGACATTGTTGTAGCCGTGCCCATATCAATTATTATCTGTGGAACAGGATATTCGTTTATTCCTGCTACGGCGTCAACTACAAGGTCGCTTCCTAATTGAGCGGGGTTGTCAATAGTTATACTTAATCCGGTTTTGATTCCGGGTCCCACAACAATAACGTCAACTCCGGCATATTTTTCCACGGCTCTTTTGAATGTGTTTGTAACCGATGGAACAACGGAAGATATTATTGCACCTTTGAGCATATGAGAATCAATGTTGTGCATATGCATAGCCATTTGTACGGAAGAAGCATATTCAAGGTCTGTTGCGGTTTTATTAGTTGAAATTCTTTCGGTAAAAAGAATTTTATTGTCGGAAAAACACCCGACTACTATATTGGTATTGCCTATATCTACCGCAAGAATCATTTCGATTTCCTCCTTTTGGGTTGATGGTGAGGAACGAGTTTTGCCTTGAAAAGTGCAGTGCCTATAACACCGGTTAGTAAGGTTGCCGCTATCATTTCAAAAACGGCATTGATTCCAACGAAAGTACAGATGAAAACAATAATATTTTGTCCGCCAACCATATTCTTTATGTAATCGGTATTTCCAAAAAGGAAGATAAGGGTTGTCATAAAAAGCAGTGTGTTTAAAAAGGCTGTGGAAAAACCGGAAACCGCACATGATATGGTGTTGTTGGTGAGCTTTTTCATACCCTTAAAAATAAACCCTGCAAGAAGACCCTCTAAAACTCTGGGGAAGAAACGCTGTATAAAAGTCAGCGTGGGGCTTATTTCAAATAGTATAACTCCCATTGCACTTGTTCCGCCAATGCCGATGCATTGCAGGAAGCTTGTTATACCAAAGACGGCACCGACAAAAGCTCCGCCGGCAGGACCTAATGTTACAGCGGCTAAAGCAACGGGTATAACATTAAGTGTAATTGCTAACGGACCAATATTCAGATATCCCAATGGTGTGTAAGACATTACCAGAAGAATTGCTGAAAACAACGCCAGTAAAACAAGTTGTTTGATTTTATCTTTTGAGTTTTTCATAGAGGAGCCTCCTTGTTATTATTCCCACCGGGGGATACAATACATACGAAAGACGAACCTTAAATAATTACGTCAAGTTTCCGTTGGAATACCTGCGTGCAAAATTACAAAATAGCAATAATTATTTCAGGAAACACCTTTCAAGCGGATTATATCACAGTTTTTTTTGAAAATCTATATAAATTACAAAGTTTTTGTGTTATACTACAGGTGCTGAAATATAAAACTATTGTTTACGGAGGTTTGGTATGCTTAAAGGTAAAACGGTTGTTCTTGCTGTTACGGGCAGTATCGCAGCCTATAAAATCGCCAATCTTGCGAGAATGTTGAAGAAACTCAATTGCAATGTTCATGTTCTTATGACGCAGAATGCAACCAATTTTATAAATCCGATTACTTTTGAAAGTCTTGTTTCAAATAAATGTCTTGTTGATACTTTTGATAGGAATTTTCAATACAGTGTTGAACACGTTGCTATAGCAAAACAAGCGGATGTGGTTCTTGTTGCACCTGCTTCAGCCAATGTTATAGGAAAAATAGCGAACGGAATTGCGGACGATATGTTGACAACCACTGTTATGGCTTGTCCTTGTAAAAGAATCATTTCACCAGCTATGAATCATAATATGATTCATAACCCCATAGTTCAGGATAATATAGAAAAATTAAAAAGATTCGGTTATGAAATAATCGAAGCGGACAAAGGTATGTTGGCAAACGGGGATATCGGCGATGGTCGTATGCCGGATGAAACTGTTTTATTACAGTATATCCTCAAGGAAATAGCTTTCCCGAAGGATTTGGAAGGCAAAAAGGTTCTTGTTACCGCAGGTTCTACAAGAGAATCCATTGACCCCGTAAGATTTATTACCAATCACTCCAGCGGTAAAATGGGTATTGCTATGGCTAAAGCGGCAATGCTCAGAGGGGCGGATGTAACCCTTATAAAAGGACATACAGATATAGAAGTTCCGCTATTTATAAAAACTGTTGATGTGGTTACGGCTGAGGATATGTTTAATGCAGTTTGCGAATATTCTGATGACGCAGATATTATAATAAAGGCTGCTGCTGTTGCAGATTATACACCCATCAGCGTTGCGGATAATAAAATCAAAAAATCTGATGATGATATGTCAATTAAACTTAAGCGAACAAAAGATATCCTTAAGTATCTGGGCGAAAATAAACGGGAAGGTCAGATAATATGCGGTTTTTCAATGGAAACTGAAAATGTTATTGAAAATTCACGCAAAAAGCTCAATAATAAAAATTGTGATATGATATGTGCAAATTCCCTCAGAACAGAAGGTTCGGGTTTTGGGGTTGACACAAATATTATTACGCTTATTACCAAAAATGAAGTGAAAGAGCTTGATTTGATGTCTAAGGAACAGGTAGCCCATAAAATTATTGATGCAATTAAATCTTTGTAAGAAGAATGGGTCGTTAAATACGACTCATTCTTTTTACAATAAAATGTAATTTTTTGTGTTTTATGGTGCAAAACACTTTAAAAGTCGAAATATGTGTGATATAATTTCAAGGTAAATTTTTATTATTTAAGGAGATGTATTCTTATGAAAAAGATTTTTGGCGAATTTAAAGATTTCATTGCCAAGGGTAATGTAATTGACCTTGCAGTCGGCGTTATTATCGGCGGTGCATTTTCAGGTATTGTTACAAGCCTTGTAAATGAT
>JAZNVE010000073.1:0-10048 GCA_045592665.1 Acutalibacteraceae bacterium | reverse complement strand
CCGTAATATGCTCTTACGGTGTATTTGTAGGTTACGCCTTTTTTAGCTGTTTTGTCAAGATAGCTGATTTTTGAATTACCTTTAACTGTTGCTAACTTTACCCAGCTACCGTTACCTGTTTTACGGTATACGATATAGCCTGTGGCTCCTGTTACCTTACCCCACTTAAATGTGATACCTGATTTTGCACTTGTAGCGCTCTTGAGGGAGGGTGTTGTAAGTCTTCTTATTGCTACACCACTTGTGTTATATGCCGAAACGTATGAGCCGTAATATGCCTTCACGGTGTACTTGTATGTTACACCTGCTTTTGCTTTTTTATCTGTGAAAGATGTTCCCTTTACCTTTCCGAGAGTTGTCCATTTTCCGTTACCTGTTTTACGATATACAATGTATCCTGTTGCACCTGCAGATTTTGTCCACTTAACTGTTACTCCTGCATTTGCATTAGCTGTTGTAACCTTAGGCATCGAAAGGAAATAAGTCTTTATACCGGAAGTATTATAACCGCTTGCACCTGCTGCATTGTTAGCTCTGACAGTATAAAGATAATATGTGCCTGACTTAGCAGCTTTATCTACGTAAGAGGTGCTTGTGGTCTTCCCGAGGGTTGTCCATCCGCCCCACTTTTTAGCTTTAGCGTCATAGGTTTTGCGGTAAACAACGTAATTATCAGCACCCGTTACCTTACCCCATGTTACTTGTACACCACTTGCAGTATTTGCAATCTTTGTAAGCTTGGGTGTTGCGGGCTTTGAAACTCCGACATAGTCAATACTGATACCACTGTCAAAGTAGCTTTGATACTTGCCGTCAGTTGCTTTTACGGTATAAGTCCATTTGCCGTTTGTAACAGTTTTATCTGTAAAGCTTGTTCCCTCAACTGTTCCGAGATTTTTCCAGGATGTACCGCTTGTTTTACGGTAAACAATGTAAGCGGTTGCGCCGTCAACTTCACTCCACTTAAACTGAACACCGCCACTGACCTTAGTAACACTTTCAAGGTCAGGAGTTTCGAGGAATTTATATGAGGTACCGCCTTCAGAGTAACCTGACACACCGCCATCTGTCATAAGGGCATTGATTGTGTAAGTATATACTTCATCACTGAAAACGTCGGCATCAACATAAGTAGTGCCTGTAACATCTTTAGCTATTACAGTCCAGTTTTTATCTCCTTCTTCTTTTCGAAGAACCTGATAAGCACCTGCACCATCAAGGGCA
Source organism: Acutalibacteraceae bacterium (assembly GCA_045592665.1). Classification (GTDB taxonomy): domain Bacteria; phylum Bacillota; class Clostridia; order Oscillospirales; family Acutalibacteraceae; genus DTU089. The sequence goes on along the minus strand of JAZNVE010000073.1, from coordinate 8,824 downwards.
GTCCAAGTAATTGAGATACCGGGAATGGTATTTGTTATTTTTGTAATCTTGGGACAACTGAGTCTTAAAACTGAAGCGATTTCATAAATACCGCTGTTAATGTCTGAGGATACTGCGTAAACTCTGTATGTGTATTCGTTTTCCGCCACAACGTCGCTATCGACAAAGGCAGTTTCGTTTGCACCGAGAGTTGCAATTTTTACGAATACGCCATCAACCTTTTTTTCGATAACATAGCCCTCTGCACCGTTAACGGGTGTAACGGTAATCTGAATACCGTTATTTACGTTTTTGGCAATACCTGTGGGCGTTGCAATAATCTTTGCACTTGCAGGCGCGCAAATCATATCCGATGCGTTTTTACCGTTAAATGCTTTTACCTTATAGGAATATACAACACCGCTCGCCATTTTCGTATCAGTATATTGGGTTGTTGTTACCTTTACAAGCTTTGTCCACTCAGCATCATCGGCTGTTTTTCTGTAAACCTCATAGGAATCCGCTTCGGAAAGAGCTTCCCAAGAGATTTTCGCACCGTTTTCAACGGGTTCTGCTTTAATCCACTTAACATTGCCGAAGTACATACCTTCAACACCGTTTGTGTCGTAAACGCTTTCGCAATTATCAGCTGTTGCACTTACCGTATATTTATAATAAACACCATACTGACTTGTTGTATCCACAAAATTGGTTGTTTCGGATGTACCGATACATTCCCAATTGATGTTACCAGCCAATGTACGGTAAACCTTATAGCTGTCAGCACCGCTTACGGCTCCCCATTTAACTTCGATACCGCTTTCAACAGCAGAAACAGAGCTTACAACGGGTGAACTTACAAATGTAAGGGAAACGGGAGGCTGAGACAAAGCACCGTTACCTGAATCGTTCTGAGCAAAAATACAATAAGTATATTCAACACCGCTTACAACAGCCTTGTCAACATAATTGGTAGCAGTGGTTGTTGCAATACCTGACAATACAGTTTCATTTTCAGATTTACGAGAAATCACATACTCTGTCGCACCATTTACTGCACCCCATTTTAATGAAATGCCATCAGCCGTATTTTTGATTTCCGTAACACCGGGCGTACCAAGTCTTGTTATGGAACCGATATCCTTTTTAACACTACTGAGTTCACCCGCTACAGCTTGAATGTTGTATGAATACTTTACGTCAATAACAACATCTTCGTCAACATACGAATAATCTTCGTCCTCTGTTGCGATGATTTCAGTTAATATTGCGTATGCGCCGTTTGATTCTTTCTTTTCAATGATGTATTTTTCAGCACCCACTGTTTCAAAATAAATTTCAATACCGTCAGTAACATTTGAAATCATAGCAACGGGCACAGCAATAAACTTAACAGTTGCAGGAGCACATGACATATCTGCAGAGTATTTGCCTTTTACAGCCTTAACCTTGTAATTATACTCAGTACAGCTAACGATGGAGTTATCCGCGTATTCGCAAGCAGTTACGGTATTAATCAACTGCCAGCTTGAGGATACTGCGAGTTTTCTGTAAACCTCGTATTTCTCGGCTCCGACAAGAGAACTCCAAGTGATTTTTGCGCCTGTTTCTGTAGCGACGGCTCCTATATAATCAATTGTACCGAAGTTCAAACCTGCAAGACCTGTTACATCGTAATCGGTTGAGCCATATTCGTTAGCTGCAGACACCGTGTAATAATACTCTGTACCCATGGCTACGGTCGTATCAATGTATTCTGTCACAGCACCGAAATCAGAAGCGAGTAAAGACCACTGTGAGGCACCTGCTTCTTTACGATAAAGATTATAAGATGCAGCACCTACTGCCTCACTCCACACAACTCTTAAACCACCGTCAATAGAGTTAACCTCAGTTACCTCAGGCATTGAAAGAGAATGGAATGTGTGTGTGAAGATATCCTGTGCACCATTAGCCTTCCTGATATCGTTTTCTGTATTATTATCGTCAGTCACAAATTCAATGCATTTGAAAGTAACTGTTTCCATATCACGTGTATTTGAAACCGCCTCAAATGTAATTGTGACAAAATCCTTCGCGTTATCACCCACGGTAAAGCCGGTTGCATTCATAAAGGCAACAGCATAAACACCGTCTTCATTGTACTTAAGGCCCGATTCGTACATACCTGAAACATTCTGAACGAAATCGCCGTTGGCATCTACGCTACCCGCAGCACCTGCGTTCTTTACCTTAAGCGCGGCACCGTCAAAATGAGCCTCAATAATAGCACCTGTAACCTTGGTACTGCCGGGTGCAAGGCTTACCGTGTAGGTAATTGTATCATCTTCAAACTTACCGTTAGTAACGGTTAACAATTCGGTGGCGTTGCCTGCTGCCATAACCTGTACCGCAGTAGCAGTAAACATTGTCATTAACATAAGTACGCAAAGCGCCAAAGAGAGAAATCTTTTCAATTTAAAGCCTCCTGACTATTTTTTCTATAGAAAATGTCAATTATTTTACTCGTTTTACAGACACGCCCTTGGTGTTATAAGCACTAAGATTGCTGCCGGATACGGCCCTGACAGTATAGGTGTAGGTTTTGCCGTTGGAAACCTTTTTATCGGTATAGCTTGTTGTCTTGACCGTTCCGAGAAGAGTCCAACTCTTTTCACCCGTAGCCTTTCTGTAAACTCGGTATCCGCTTGATGCACCCGATACAGCACCCCATTTAACATTTATACCTGTTGATGTATTGCTGATTTTCGTAAGTTTGGGCATTGCAAGATATTTGAGAGAAAGACCCTTTGTATCATATCCGCTTGAAAGCTTTCCGTTAAACGCTTTTACGGTGTAGGTGTAGGTTGTTCCGCTTTTTGCCGTTTTATCTGTGTAAGCTGTTGTTTTTACAGTTGCAAGAAGTGTCCATTTCTTTTCACCCGATGCTTTTCTGTAAACCCTGTAGGATGTTGCACCCTTTACTGCGCCCCATTTTAAAACCGCACCGCTTGTGCCGTTGGTAAGGCTTGTAAGCTTGGGTGTTGCAATATAGTTGATGGTCTTTGCAATATAATTACTGCTGCCTTTTGAGGAAAATGCCCTTACAGCATAGGTTATTTTCTTACCTGATGTTGCTTTAGCATCTGTGTAGCTCAATTTGTCCGCTGTTACGGTTTTGATAACTGTCCACGAGCTTTCCCCACTATATTTACGATAAATTTTGTAGGTTTCGGCACCGTCAATTGCGTTCCAGGTAATTTTCGCACCGCCCTTTGCGGAAGCAATCTTCACCGTTGGTGCATCGTAATGATAAACAGCACTTATAACGCTTTCTGCGCTATAAACCTTATCCATATAGGTGCGAACAAGATATTCATATTTAACGTCATTTGCTACGTTTGTATCTACATAGCTTCTTGCGGTTGTATTTTTAACCAAGTGCATCCAAGAAGTTTTTGTGCCATCCGCATTAACCACACGTTTATATACACGGTAGCTGTCAGCACCGCTTACTGCGGACCAGCTGATTTTAACACCGTCACCTGAATTTGAGGTTGTGACCTTTGAGGGTGGTGCAACATACAAGCCTGTAACTGTATCGTAAGTTTTAAAGTATCTGCCGTCGTTAAAGGATTTTACGGCATATGTTTCTTTAACACCGTGTTTTACAGTTGTATCAACGTAGCTTGCAGCAGGTGCTTTGACATCTTTTAATGTAGTCCAACCACCTTTTGCATTTTTCTTATAAACTCTGTAGAAATCTGCACCCTCGGTTTCCTTCCAGCTAATCTGCATACCCTTCGAAACAGGTGTAGCACCTGTAATAATTGTTTTTTCGAAAGTATCTGTCTTAATTGTACAGAATTTTACGGGAGTCTGTGAAACCTCGGTTTCTTCGTCGGAGCGTTTAAACTCAACACGGTAAAAATCAACCTCGGTAACGGGTCTTTCAGAATCAATCACCTTGAACGGAATTGAGAAAAATCCTCTTCGTGATGAGCTGCTGTACGCAGCTATTCCGGTATAAGCCACACTAACAACATTTGATTTGTTGTGAACCTTGCCACCAACATATATACCGTTGGGGATACTGTTAACTTTATCTCCGTAGCTGTCCGTAAGCATAAAAGCTCCGCCATCCGAAAATCCGGGAAGCTCATATTCTTCGCCTGTCTTTTCATCTTTATAGACAAACGTTTCCGGAAGTATTGGCTCGAGAACCTTTTCATCATATTCAACGCGAACAATAGCACCCACCACCGATACATTGGGCTCGAGGTAGATATTATAAGTAACCTTACCGTTAACAACATCTGTTGCTTTAACACTTAATTCTGTATTTGTGCTTTGAGATTCTGCGGCGACAGAGCACACAGAAAATACTGAAAACATCATCACTATACACAGTGCAAGTGAAATAAATCTTTTCATAAAAAACTTCCTTTCAGATTTACTTTTAGATTAAAGTCTGTATTTGGGCATAGTCCACCCAAGGATAATCGTGTACATAATAAATATAACACAAAAAGCCGTTTCCTGTCAACGGAAACGGCTTAAAAGTAAATGTAAAAGTAACCAAAAAAATCTTGGCTTTTTTATACACTAAAAATAAAAATTTTAAACAAATTTTAAATAAATTTTAAACAACTAATCTGTGACGAACACTGAAGAGAATATCCTCATCCTCACGCTTGATTTCACGGGCAGAAACACCCACGGCGCTACGCGCCGTGCCACCCGAAAGAGATATACGTACCCTAAGTGAATCGAGAGCCCTGTTCACGCCCCTACCGTCACCAAAAACAATACAGTCGATGTTCTTGCAACGCAGGTCATTTTTCTCAATAAAGGCGGATATTTCAGAGGGAATTTCACCTAAAACCTCGTCACAAGCAAATATAATTTTATCGTACTCGTCTATATCAATATCGTAACCGCTGTAACGGTAATTTTTACGGGAACGGGCAATTTCAAAGTAACGGCTTAAGTGTTTTTTACTAACATTGCAACTTAAGGAAACAGCCTTTGTATCGCGCTTCCTCAAAGCACTTTCGTTACAGAGGGCATTTATGGTATCATCATCGGAACAGTACACAAATAAAGTCTTCAAAACAACACCTCACACATCAAAAATCAACAATATATTGTCAAAAACACATATTCCCACAACTACATATAGTATAGCATATATACGACAAAATGTCACGTTTTTCGACGAGAAAATCAAATATCTGCGTCTTGCACAAATACAACCCCTATACTTTGTATATATTTGCGAAAACATACATAACTATCCCCAATATGTGCCAAAAACTATTGCAAGAACTATGCTTTTATGTTACCATAAGTCTTACTATCCATACTTTTAATAAAGAAGGTATTTTTATGAAACCCGTACGTACTTTTATACAGCAAAACGGCATCCGTGCCACCATTAAAATTCAAAAACCCATACATAAATTCACCAAGGGTAAAATAGCAAAATCCTCGTTTATTTCCGCTATTAATATGCCTTTTGTAGGTACTGATGTTAAAGTTATAAAGGAGAACGAAACTTCGACCTTTATTGCTAAATTCAACCCCGACGGTACATACAGCAATGAGGATTTTAAGATTCTTACTTTCACCGACCTTCATATGGACGATGACTTCGATTTAAATAACAAAACACTTCAGCTTGTGGTTGATAATATTGTTACGGAAAAACCCGACCTTGTTATATTTACAGGTGACTGTATCTGCGGTAAATATCAACAGATTGATGCTGTTCAATTCGGTCAGATGATGGAGAATTTAGGTGTTTACTGGGCTTACGCTTTCGGTAACCACGAAGCAAGAGCCGAAAAAGAATTCTTTAAATACCTTATTTTCAAAAGCCTTTCCGATTTCCCCCACTGTCTTTCAAAATTCGGTAAACCAGAGCTTTTCGGTTTCGGTAACTTTATAATCAATATTATGGACTCAGAAAAAGACCTTCGTCAGAGCCTTGTTCTTATGGACTCCGGCAGAGATTTCTGTGAACCCCATATTACAAACGACAATGTCCCCTTCACTAAGGAGGACGGTTACGACTATATAAAACCCTCACAGATTCAGTGGTACAAGAATGAAATTACCGCTTTAAAAAAGGAATACGGTAAAGCAACCTCAATGCTTTATATGCATATCCCGATTCCCGAGTATAACGATGTTTTCAACCTTGAAAAAGAGGCAGACGGCTCATACGCACCCACAGGAAAAGCCGAGCTTCTCTACGGTGTACAGTATGAAAACGTCGGTTCTTCAAAATACAACAGCCACCTCTTTGATGCTATGAAGGAAATGGGCGCTCAGGCAATTTTTGCAGGACACGACCACGTTAACGACTGGGCGGCAAAATACGAGGGTATATGGCTTGTTTATACTCAGAGTGGCGGTTACAATTGCTACGGTATGGGTGCTTACAACAATACATTCTTCTGGGAAGAAAAAGACTGGCTTCAGGGCTCAACCCTCACCACCATAAAACCCGACGGCTCAATTACCCTTGAACAGAAGAAAAACTCGAGATTTTTAAAATAAAACACATATAAAAAACACCACACTGAAAGAACCGCAAAAAGTTCAATTAGTGTGGTTTTGTTATTATGTTTGAAATAAGCGAAGCCTCGCCCTCCTGCTTCAGGGGCAAGGAACACGACCGCGCCCTGTGGGCGATACAGGGAGTGTGAGTTGGCGCAGTGGTCAAAATTGTGCGAAGTGAATAACGGGCAAACAATTTTGGGTACCACAAGAGGGCAACAGGGGGACCGTCGTCAGACGGTGGGAGGTCCTTGTCAATTCAGTTTATTAATCAATCCTATGTTTGCAAGGGATTACGATTCAATCGCAGAACCACCGTTTGGTCGTCTACTTCTTCATGTGTTTTTTTTACTAAAAACAAAACAGTAGACAACATAAGTTTGACACAGAATTCCTATAATCACAAAAGCAATACCTCCACATATTCTGTCTGTTTTTTGATTTTGATTATAGTCTTTTATATCAAAAATACAGTTGTTTTCCACGTCAACATCAACACAGGTTATTTTGCCCATACGAAACACTGACGTAAACCAATCATCTTTTAAAACGGTAAGACGAACCAGTTTATTTTCCTTAGCGGCACTTTCCAACAAAGTTATGTTTCTTTGGGCTTCTTTAGACCAACCCACAACAAACCTTTGCTCATCGGATAACATATAAAGGTTATCATATCTATTGGGTATAACATCAACATAAGCATCTGAAATATATGTTTCGATTGAATATGTATTGGCAGTAGTTGCCGGTTGTGTAGAATACAACATAAAAAACAAAAAAATAAAATACCCTAACTCAACCATAATAAACTTTCTCAAAAAACTTTTTCTCAGAAAATTCTTTTTGAACTTCGACGCAAAAACTTTTCTGCGTTTTTGGGGATTTTTTATCATTTTTATATTACTCCTGTATTATTCGACTTTTTTCTTCTATGTAGTTTTCTTATTCTGCGAACAACGCCAATAACTATATCGGGTTTTAAAGAAACCATCAATAACAAAGTCGCTGATAAAACCCCTAACACAAAACTGGCTATTACGCCAAGAATAAATTCATTTTTAATTCTTTCGTTAGCGATTGTTATATGTTCACCATCCATTGATTCAATCGAAACACAAGAGTAATGCAAACCAAGAAGACTAATTTTTTTGTGCGAGGCATATCTAAATGTCAATTTATCAAATGCTTCTATATTGCTTTCAGAATTTAAATATTCGCTTGGAGCATAAATTGTATCGCCATTAGCGAGTTCAAATACATAAGTTGTATTTCGATAAGGCTTTTTCACAGAAAAAGTATAGCTACCGGTATATTCCGGTATGTCGGCACTATCCCATCTTATTACTGTATCTAAATCTTGTACACCTTCAACAAGATAAAACAAACTAATAATGGCAAGTATTATTATCGCAAAGACTTCACTGAATTTTCTTTTAGTCTTAATTTTGCTGCGGTTTCGGCTCATAAAAACCTCCTTTGCATAGGACAAGTGACAGTGTTATATTCCTCATTCAATCACCTTTAATTCATAAAAGCACTCTAACACACTACACACCAAAAGTCAATCACAGAACCCTTGCTGAGTTTGAATTCACAATTTGTTAACCGTTTGTTTCAAATTGTTCACAACTTCTTAATACGGAATTTATTTTTTAGGTTTATAGTGTAATCAACGGAACGGAAATCATCCACACATCCGTTCCTGTTGATTACATTTCATTCCTATCTCCTTATTTCCATATTTACCCCTAAGAAAAAAGCGCCTGTGTTAAACGGGTGCTTTTTTCATTGACAAAAATCTTTAAAGTGCTACTATATTAATATTAATTTTTTTCGGGGAGAATTTTTATGATTTTATCTCAGACAACTGCTTGTGCAAAAAAATTCGGTGAGGACAAAGCCATTGAAATTATTGCGAAGGCAGGTTTTGACGCAGTTGATTACTGTATGGAAAGTCTTAAGGACGATAAGGGTATTTTATTTTCCGATAATTACAAGAATTACGTTTTAAACCTCCTTGAAGTTGCTAAGAAAAATAACGTTTATTTTAACCAAGGTCACGCCGTAGGCTATATCCCCCACGAGGACCACGATACCGTACTTAAACTGCTTATCGAAAAGAATGCGAGAGCTATTGAAATCGCGGGGCTTCTCGGCATCAGAACACTCGTTATCCACCCCGTGGCATTCGGTCAGTATGTGGGCAGAGAGGAATACCTTTTCCATAAAAATATGGAATATTTCAAGGGTCTTTTACCCTATGCCGAAAACTATGGTGTTAAACTTGCCTGCGAAAATATGT
>JAZNVE010000072.1:0-5763 GCA_045592665.1 Acutalibacteraceae bacterium | reverse complement strand
AAAATAAATTACATAAAAAAACGACTTGCAAAAGCAAGTCGGCTTTGTTTTTTACTTAAAAGTTGGTATTATTCCAACCCCAGTCGGCGTAGCCTTTGTATTTAACGTAGATTCTGTCTGGTGAAATGCCAAGTTCATTCTGAAGAATATTGCATACTTCAACGGTCATTTTTTCGCTACCCTCTTTTGAAACAGAACCGAGAAGTTCTACATCTACAATAGCGGTATCTTTGGAATCATCACCTTTAAACCAGAGTTTGACTCCGTCCTCAATACCCACCATAAGCCATGCTTCAGTTTTACCCGGGAAACACTCGATAGCTTTACCGAAAGCGATTTTTATCTTTTCGCAATTTTCGGGTGTAAGTGTTTTAGTTGTTTTTAAATTGATGTACGGCATAAATAAACCTCCTTAAATAAACTTAAATATAACAAAATAATGAATGGCACTGCCTATTAAAACCACCACGTGAAATACGGGGTGGAATTTTTCGTTTTTCTTACCCAAGCCTAACAAAACGATGCTTAAAAGATAGAAAAGACAACCCACAAAAATCAACACAAACTGACCGATATCAATCTTTCCTAAAAGGGGTACGGCAACTAAAAGCATCAGTGTGCAACAGGTAATATATACACCCATAGTTACGGCTTTGAGTTTCTCAAAGAAAAATATTTTAGAAAATAGCCCGAATAAAGTACACAACCACGCAAGACAGAAAACAATAATTCCGTGGGGTTTACTGACTTCAAACAGGGTTATAAGAGCGCAGGGAGTAGCAGTCCCCGCAATAAGTAACGGGATAGTTGAATGGTCAACTATCCTTGCAATTCGTTTTGCCTCGCCATTTTTCAGACTATGGTAAACAGTTGAAACAACATAAACCGCAACAAGGGATAACCCGTAAACAGTAACCGCGAAAATCTCGCGTAGACCTTGGGCACGAATAATAAGAATAATACACCCTAAAACACCTAAAACCGCACCAAACCCGTGGGTAAGGTAATTGAGGGTATCCACTTCCTTTGAATATTCAACTATTTTGACATCTTTGCCTACCATAATATCACCATTACGATAATAGCATATAGTTTTGATAATTTAAAGAACTTTTTATTAATTTATGTTGTTTTCCAACCATTTATAAGCATTAAAAGCCAACACTGCACTACCTATTTTCAAAACAGATTCATCAAAGACCACCTTTGGGTGGTGTTGGTGATATTTATAGCCTTTTTCGGGCTCACCCGAAGCGAGAGCCAACATTACGGAGGGAACTTCCTTACTGATATACGAAAAGTCCTCAGAGCCACCTTTGTGGGTATTCTCAGTGCTGAAAGATTTGGCATTCACCACAAGTTCATCACCTAATAATGACCTGAGATTTTCCTCAGTAGAATTAATTAAGTTTTCATCATTATGGAGCGTGGGGCAACCGCTACCGAAGGTGACGGTCACCTTTGTCCTGAAAGCATTGCCGATATTCTCGGCTATTTCTTTAATACGCTTTTTTATATTCTGCCGTAAATCATCATTAAAAGAACGCAAAGTTCCCTGTAAATCGGTGGTATGAGCAATTACATTACCCGCCGTACCGCCGTGAAATGAACCTACGGTAATAATCGCTTCATCCGTTACGCCCATTTCACGGGCGGTAATCTCCTGAAGTGCTATTAATATATGAGCCGCCGCAGTTATTGAGTCTATACCTAAATGGGGTGTTGAGCCATGACAACCTTTACCTTGGATATTAATAGTAAAGTAGTCCGCCGCAGGAGCACCCACACCGGGCAAAGGCACAATAACCGTACCCGTTTTTAAAGGGAAACCCGCCATAACGTGGAGCATCATAGCGGCATCAACATCGGGATTTTTAAGAATACCGTTTTCTATCATATTATTAGCACCCGATAAAATTTCCTCCGCTGGTTGGAACATCAACTTTACTTTTCCCGATAACTCATTTTCAAATTGTTTGAGTATCTTAGCCGCACCAAGCAGCATAGCCGTGTGCATATCGTGACCGCAGGCGTGCATATTACCGTTACCGCAAGAAAAATCAAGACCCGATTCTTCGTTTATTGGTAAAGCGTCCATATCCGCACGTAACAAAAAGGTTTTACCCTCGTTTTTACCTATAATTGCACTTATGCCACATTTACCGCAATCGGTATATTCTAAACCGATTTCTTGTAATTTCTCTTTAACGAAGGCGGTGGTTTCCTTTAAATCGAACTCTGTTTCCGCGTGAGCGTGAAGCCAACGGCGGTTTTCCTTTATTTCGTTTTCAATGGATTCGGCAGTTTTCAAAAAATCATTTGCGGTCATATTATAAATATCTTCTGATTTCCTGAGCAAGATGCTCCTCGAGGTTTATAAGACGTTTACAAATATCCTTTGATTTTTCGTCCGCTGCCTTGTACTCATTAAGATATTTATTAAGGGATTTAACGCCCATATTGCAACCATCCGTAATAAGGTCGGCAACGACCTTGTCGCTTTGGTCCATACTCAGTTTGACGTTTGTTTTCATCCAGGACATACCCTTTGCAATGGGATTGGGCTCTTTACCCGCATCCTTGTACTGAGCAAGAAGCATCTGTAATTCCGTATCAAGTTTATAATGTTCGTCCTTATTCTCAATAAGAAACTTCTTTAATTTTTCGCTTTTAACATAATCAAGTACATCATCAATTGATTTAGTGCCCATTTTCACACCTGCATCACATTCGCGAAGTAGTCTGATTGTATCCTGTTGTACCATAAATATCATCCTTTCAAATTTATAAAAACATTATTCCCTGTTTTGACAATATTTATGTAAAAAAAAGCATCGGATATTTAACCCGATACTTTTTCGACCATTACCTTTTGAACAGTATTATATAAATTTTTATATGCCACATCTTTTTTCATTGCTATTTCCAGTGGCATTTCGGGTGGAGTTATCCCGTAAAACTCATCAATACCCTGTTCTCGCAAAACTTCCGCGCCGTCGGAAACCGAACCCGCAAAAGCAATTACTTTTTTATCGTATTTCTTAGCGATTTTTGCAACACCAACGGGTGCTTTACCCATAGCGGTCTGTGCGTCAAGCCTACCCTCGCCCGTTATGACTACATCTGCATTGAGGACGTATTTTTCAAATCCGATTTCCTGAAGTATAATACTTACACCCGATTTCAATTCACCATTAAGAAAACTATGAAAAGCAAACCCCAGACCCCCTGCTGCACCCGTACCGGGATATTGGGAATCGGATTCAGGGAAAAGTGTTTTGGTAATATCCGCATAACTTCTAAGCCACAAATCCATTTTAGTTATATCTTCTTTGGTTGCACCCTTCTGAGGGGCAAAAACCGCACTGCAACCGAACTCACCGCAAAGAGGATTTGTAACGTCACAAGCCACACGGAATGAACAATTCTTAAGTTCGGGTATTGCTTCAGCGTATGATACACTTTTTAATTTTTCAAGACCCTCAGCACCAAGGGGAATTTCATTGCCGTTTTCATCCAAAAACTTATAACCCAAAGCCGAGAGCATACCCGTACCACCGTCGTTGGTAGCACTTCCGCCAATGCCGACTATAAATTTTCTGCAACCGCGATTGATTGCATCTTTTATAATTTCCCCAACGCCATAAGTTGTGGTTTTCAGAGGATTGCGTTTGTTTTCGGGTACAAGGGTCAGTCCTGCCGCATAAGCCATCTCAATAACTGCCGTTTTACCGGCGGGTAAAATGCAATATTTTGCATTCACTTTTTCCTGTAAAGGACCTGTAACCAAAATTTCAACTAAAGTACCGCCCAAGCCACTATACATAGCCTCAACAGTACCCTCGCCCCCATCGGCTAAGGGTAAAACAACAACCTCATTTTTTTGTTCTAAATCAAGTATAGCTTCCCTAACGGCAGAACCTGCCTCTAAAGAAGTCAGGCTGCCTTTAAAAGAATCAAGTGCAACAATGTAACGCATAATCATCACCTATTGAAATATTTGGATAATTTTGAGTGATGGTAAACTCATTCTTCAATACTGTATTTGAAATTGTTATCCGGATTCCACTCCACACCAAATCGTTCAAGGTATTTGGGGTAATACTCTCCATTATCAGGATTATTACCAACCTCTATGTCACTTCCTACAGATGTTTCGTTGTAGATTATGGTAAGTTCATCATAGGAATATGTAATTGAGTCATAATTCATTTCTACATATTTATAGTCCTCATCACCATCAAAAAAAATGTAAGATGAACAAATTCCGTCCTGTGCTGAATATAAAGCCCTTCTTTTCTCAATTATGTCCGTATATTTTGGATCAAATGGATTTTGATAAGTAACGAAACCCTTTTCCGAAAATGATTCTTTTGCTCTTGTTAAATATTCATCCATTACTTCTTTACTATCGAATTTCACTTCAAGATAAATATCAGTTTGATCAACATCTACATACTTATAAAAATATGCAAAGTCAACAACCGTCATATCGTCAGTAATTGAGTCAGGAAAATGAGGAATGTAATTCTCCTTATCATACTTTCCGTAATTTTCAATATTTTCTGTATATGAGCAACCATTCGGACCAAACAACATCGAACCAAGCGATACCATAAAAGAAAAATAAAGAGACACCGGAATAAAAAGTATAAGCAGAATTATGCAAACAATCCGTATGGCTTTTTTACTTTTGAACATCATTACAATAATCGCCATAAGAAGAGCAAGGACGAGTATCGCAACAGCAACAAAAACGAATATAGATGTTATAACATTCCTGCCATAATACAAATGGGACAGACCGCCGAAATAATATACAGAACAAAAAAATGACAGCAATAAAAACGATAAACTACTTAAAACAGTCAGTATGATTTTCCAAAATTTTTTCATACTGCTCTTTTTTGCATTTGGACAAGATGAATTTTCATTGTTAATTGGGTCAGAAAAAGAGAAATTCACTTCGTCGGTTTTCGAATAAACGACCATACCAACTCCGTGGTCTTTTACCAAAATGTCTTTTGGTAAACGCGAAAATTTTGAAGTAACAAAAATATCTCCTGCGGCACCGGAAATATTAACTATCTGTAGGATGTAAACTACCCAAAACCATGATGTGGGAACCAAAATATTTATAATAGCCAGAACAACACCCCATAATACAACGGGTGCTAACGCTATAAAAATGTAGGGGAGTTTTGCGTAGTAGTCTTCGCTACCTGCAAAAGCATATAAGCCTGTGAAACCGTATTTTATCTTTTTGGTACCGCATATTTTCATGGATATTCCGTGAACTATTTCGTGAAGTACCATATATACGACCATTAATAAAATAATAGACGCCATTCTGATTATGTATCCGATTAAACCGTTTTCCATATCAAAAAGAGTCGTAACAGGAACAACAAAATGCATAGGAACAGCCATAAGGATAGCTATAAGCGTCCCGAGTCCATTAACTAATAGTGCCAATTTCTTGTTCTTTTGTAAATCTATGGTGAGGATTTCCTTATAACCATCAGGCAAGGTATTAATAGCCTTCATAAAATCACCTCTAATCATAGAATATCAAAGATTAATAAAGAAATCAAGTTGAAAGCCTATTTAGTTCGAATCCCTTTCTGTTTATTAAAAAAAGCAACACCACAAAAGTGGTATTGCTTTTCTGGCCCGCCCAAAGGGATTCGTGCTCCGCACGAGTTCGTTCGCTCCGCGAACCGTCGCATTGTATGTCCCTCGCGTCTCCGCCAAGGCGAACCG
>JAZNVE010000071.1:0-3863 GCA_045592665.1 Acutalibacteraceae bacterium | reverse complement strand
GTATTGAAGGGGGTACATTGTGAGTGAGGTTGTAGCGAAGTCAGAGATTGTGTTACCATCGGGGGAAGTGTGAGTTGTAGCGTCACTAAGTCGGATCGTAGCCATGTCGTTCTGTGAGCCAAGGAGTTGTTACCAGCAGTTGTCTTCCTAAGACCGCTTGGCCTCCGACTTGTATTGAAGGGGGTACATTGTGAGTGAGGTTGTAGCGAAGTCAGAGATTGTGTTACCATCGGGGGAAGTGTGAGTTGTAGCGTCACTACAATGCTCGTGACCTGAGAAAACAAGCTTAATACCTGCATCAGCCCATTTGTTAGCGGTTGCGGTGTGATTTCTTATAATGAAATCGTGGCTGAGGATTCTCTGTAAGGGCATATGGTTAAGAAGGTTATGGTGTAACATAAGGATGGGGTATCTTCCCTCATCATAAGCCTTCTGAGCTTCGTCAATAACCCAGTTAACCTTGTGGTCAGTCATACCGTCTTCGGTTGATTTATCGGGGTCGTTACTGTCGAGAGCAATAAGACGATATTTGTCCCCAAGGTTTGCGGTATAGGATAATCCGTCAGTAGTAATAGCCCGGTCGTAACCGAAATCAGCATAAACTTCTTTGAATTTTGCTGCATCGGTAACACAGTATTCACCAAGGTTACCGTAGTCATGGTTACCGGGGATTACATAAACCTGTTTGCCTGAAGTTTCTTCAAAGTTTTTGAATTTTTCGGCAACTGCAAGGTGTTCTTCAATAAGTCTTCTGCCGTTATCGGCAAGGTCGCCGGATACAAGAAGAAAATCAATGTTATCGTCTTCTGCAACCTGACGAAGCATTTCGTCGATAATAAGACCGCTTTCATTTTCCATTGCGGCACGTCTGTTAGCATAGCCGTAAATGGGGTCTTCAGAGAACCATTCTAATTCTTCGTCGGGTACATTGTAGTGAAGGTCGGAAGCTACTGCGTAAGAAATATCGACATCACTTGAAGCAGCACTTACACCAACAATACAAGCAGACATAAGTACAGTAAGGGAAAGTATAATTGCGATTGTTTTTTTCACAAAATCACCTACTAATTAAATATTAAAATAAATTTAACATTTTTTAACTGCTATGTCAATAAAAATAACCACATCCGCAATAAAGTGGATGTGGTTAAATGAGTAAGCTGTAATTATCTTTGTACACGTCCTGAACCGTCGCCACCGGCAAGTTTTTCAACTTCGCCAACGCCGATTCTGTTGAAGTCGCCTTCAATAGAATGCTTGAGTGCAGATGCGGCAACTGCAAATTCAATTGCGGACTGTGTATCCTTGCCACTGAGAAGTGCGTAAATAAGACCGCCACCGAAGCTGTCACCGCCACCTACACGGTCAACAATGTGGAGGTGGTATTCTTTTGAGAAACAGTAGTTTTCGCCGTCGTAAAGCATAGCTGCCCAATCGTTGTCGTTAGCGGAAATTGAACTTCTTAATGTGATAGCAACTTTTTCAAAGCCGAATTTATCTGCAAGCTGTTTCGCAACTGATTTGTAGCCCTCTTTGTTGAGCTTACCACCGTAAATGTCAGTGTTTTCTGCCTCAATACCAAAAACGTCTTTTGCATCTTCTTCGTTAGAAATGCAAACGTGAACATATTTGCAAAGCTCTGTCATTGCTTCACGTGCTTCGGCTCTTGTCCAAAGCTTACCGCGATAGTTAAGGTCGCAGGAGATTTTAACGCCCTTTGCCTTTGCGGCAACACAAGCCTCTTTGCAGATTTCAACAAGGTTCTTGCCTAAAGCGGGAGTAATACCTGTGAAGTGGAACCAGTCCGCACCTTCAAAGATTTCATCCCAGTTAAAGTCAGAAGCGGATGCTTCCTGAATAGCTGAATGAGCACGGTCATAAATACAAACGCTACCACGCTGTGAAGCACCTTTTTCAAGGAAGTATATACCTACTCTGTCACCGCCACGAGCAATTTTTGATGTATCAACACCAAAATAACGGAGTGAATTTACTGCTGCCTGACCGATAGCGTGAGTGGGGAGCTTTGTAACGTATACTGAATCCATACCATAGTTAGCAAGGGAAACTGCAACGTTAGCTTCACCGCCACCAAAAGTAGCCTGAAGTTGGTCGTCCTGGAAGAAACGATAATATCCGTTAGGTGCAAGGCGAAGCATAATTTCGCCGAATGTAACAACTTTAGCCATTATGAACGTGCCTCCTTAACAATTTCAACTGATTTTTTGCAAAGGTCAATAATTTCGTCCCATTTCTGGTTGTCAATAAGGTCCGCGGTAACCATATATGAACCGCCACAAGCGGCGATTACGGGGCAGGAAAGGTAATCTTTAAGGTTGTTAAGACCGATACCGCCCGTGGGCATTACCTTAAACATAGGGAAGGGAGCGCTCATAGCCTTGATTTTTGCAAGACCGCCTGACTGCTCAGCGGGGAAGAATTTAAGAACATCAAGACCGAGTCTGTAAGCGGTATGGTAATCTGTGGGTGTAGTACAACCTGCGTAGATGGGAATATTCTTTTCCTGACAGTATTTAACAATATACTCGTCGAGACCGGGTGTAACAATGAATTTTGCACCCGCTTCAATAGCTTCGTCAACCTGAGCGGTTGTAAGTACAGTACCTGCACCAACGAGCATTTCAGGAACATTTTCACTCATAAGTTTAATTGCGGTTGCCGCACCTGCTGCACGGAAGGTAACCTCGGCAACAGGAACACCGCCCTTTACAAGAGCTTCGGCAAGAGCAACGGAATCTCTTTCGGGATTGTTAAGTTTAATAACCGGAACTACGCCGATTGACATAATTTTTTCAGAAATAGCGTTCATTTTTATATCCTCCCAATTATTTGTTGAGTGCTTTTTCACAAGCTTCAAAAAGACCATTGATATAGGTTGCACCTAAAGCACGGTCGTAAAGACCATAGCCGGGTTTACCTGTTTCGCCCCATATCATTCTACCGTGGTCGGGTCTTACGTAACCGTCGAAGCCTGTTTCAACAAGGGCTTTAACAATTTCATACATATCAAGGCTACCGCATTTTGAAAGGTGACCCTGCTCTTCAAAACTTCCGTCGGGAAGAACAAGTACCTGACGGATGTGCATAAATGCGATTCTGTCCATAGCACTGTATTTACGTACCATTTTAACAATATCATTTGTTGCGGCACAACCGAGGGAGCCTGTGCAAAGGCAAAGGGAGTTTGCGGGGCTGTCAACAATTGCGAGCATTCTGTCAAGATTTTCTTCGCAGGTGATAATTCTCGGAATACCGAAAATAGGATAGGGCGGGTCGTCAGGATGTATGGCCATTCTTACGCCACATTCCTCAGCAACGGGAATGACCTTTTTAAGGAATTTTTCAAGGTTAGCCCAAAGACCTTCTTCACCAAGCTCACCGTAAGCGGAAATAAGTTCACGTACTTCTTCCTGAGTGTAGCTTGAATCCCAACCGGGAAGGTGAATATCATCCTTAAGGGGGTCAAGACCCTTCATCTGCTCCCAGTACATTACAAGACTTGTAGAGCCATCGGGAGCCTCTTTATCGAGCTGGGTACGTGTCCAGTCAAAAACGGGCATAAAGTTATATGTTACGCATTTAATACCGTATTTTGCGCAACGGCGGATGTTTTCGCAGTAAACATCAATAAGCTCGTCAACATTATCTCTGCCCAGCTTTATGTTTTCGTGAACGGGGATGGACTCAACAATATCAAAAATAAGGTTGTTGTCCTCGCACTGCTTTTTCATTTTTGCAATGCTTTCCTCGGGCCATACCTCACCGGGCTTAACATCGTAAACTGCACTTACAACGCTACGCATATTGGGAATCTGGCTTATATACTGAAGTGAAATGGGGTC
>JAZNVE010000070.1:0-7884 GCA_045592665.1 Acutalibacteraceae bacterium | reverse complement strand
ACCTTAAGGGTCAAATCATCAAACTTTGTATCCGTGTTATCTTTCGCATATCGGATTGTAGCCGTAATTAATTTGGCTTTTCGAATATCATCCAAAGGTTCATAAATATTCGCCCAATCATAATAAAATAAAAAACTTTTTTTTTCCTTCATTATAACTCCTTCCAGAACATTTGTTCTGCTTAGATGTTAACACAAAAAAATTTATATTTCAACCCAATTTGGTATTTAGTGTAAAAAATTTTATAAATTGCGAAACCTATCATCCTTGTTTGCTTTAGCAAATACTTACCTTTAGTTGCCTGTTGGTCAGAAGAACCGTAAGGTACGCATCTATGCGTACCGAAAAAGATAAAACTCATCTTTGCAGTGTGTTATATAGTAAAACTCGCCATCCTTACTCGCGGGACGGATAGATCCGTCCCTTACAGTGGTTTGTTGTTCTATCTAACTGAAGAATAACCGCAAGAGAACTACCCACCACCACACCTGCGGTGCGGTCCCCCTACCTATCCGCCAGGGCGGACAGGGATGATAGGCTTCGCTTTTCAAATACTTTATCTATAATCTGCGTAGCCCCGAAACTTGCAATTTGCCACTTTCAATTTGCAACTTATATTCGGCACGAAGTGCCCCTTTAATTACGAATTACGCATTAAAAAAACTCCCGCATCAAGCGAGAGCTTTTTTCTTATTTCATTCTCATAGAAATATCAAATGCAGTTACGGAGTGGGTCAATGCACCGATTGAAAGGATATCTACACCCAACTGTGCAACACTGCGAAGTCTTTCTTTTGTAAGGTTGCCGGAGGCTTCGAGTAAAGCCTTACCGTCTACGATTTTAACCGCCTCTGCCATAGTTTCGTTTGACATATTGTCGAGCATTATAATATCTGCTCCGGCGGCAAGTGCCTCTCTTACTTCGTCGAGAGTGCGGGTTTCAACCTCAATTTTTACCGTATGACCGATTTTTTCACGAAGAGCCTTTACGGCGGGGGTAATACCGCCCTTTGCGTCAATGTGGTTATCCTTAAGCATTGCACAGTCCGAAAGATTATATCTGTGGTTTCTTCCGCCGCCGCAGGTAACCGCGTATTTCTGTAATGAACGAAGACCGGGGAGGGTCTTACGAGTATCCGCAATAGTTGCCCTTGTACCCACTGTTTCTTTTACGCAGTCATTGGTAAGAGTGGCAATACCGCTCATATGCTGAATAAGATTGAGTGCCGTTCTTTCGCCTTTTAAGAGTTTAACGGTTTTACCCTTAAGCTCGGCAATCAAGTCGCCTTTTTTAATTTCGTCACCGTCTTTTTTATAAATAACACAGGTGAATGTATTATCAAGAAGTTGGAAAACTCGCATTGCCGCGTCAATACCGCAAAGAATACCGTCCGCTTTAGCAACAAAAACCGCTTCACTCACTTCATTTTCATCAAGAAGATAATCCGTTGCAACGTCTATATAGTTAATATCCTCTTTTATAGCATTTTTAATTAAATCATCAACGTAAAAATCAGGTAAAATCATCTGTCTACCTCCTTAAGAATTATATAGGCAACCGTAGCAAGGGAAAGTGCCTCGCAATAGTCCGCCGTAACGGCAAATTTACCGTTTTTAAGTCTGTTAAGTATATTTTCAATTCTGAGTTTGCCCTCGTGAATTGCACCCTCGTCGGGAATTACGAAATAGGCTCGTTGCAGAATATCGCGGATTTCCGTTCTTGTACCTTTAGGTAAAGGAGCACCCGTTTTATCGCTCTCTTTTTCATCCGCAGGTATGGTTGCTTTAAAAAATCCCGCGTTTATACATCTTGTAATGTCCTCGGCGGCTTTTCTGCCGAAAACGAGAGCCTCTAAAAGGGAGTTACTTGCAAGACGGTTTTTACCGTGTACACCCGTACAGGCACATTCACCCGCCGCATAAAGTCTCGGTAAGGTTGTACGAGCGTTAAGGTCAACCTCGATACCGCCCATAAGATAGTGCTGACAGGGAAAAACGGGTATTAAATCCTTGGAAATATCCACACCCTGTGTGAGGCAACCCGCATATATACCGGGGAAACGTTTTTTAATAAATTCCTCGCCCTTGTATCTTATATCAAGGTAGAAATTATTACTGCCAAGACGTCGGGATTCCATAATAACCGAACGGGAAACCACATCACGGGGTGCAAGTTCAAGTCGTTGGTCGTACCTGTCCATAAATCTCTCTTTATTACAGTTAAGAAGGTACGCACCCTCGCCCCTTACGGCTTCACTTATAAGAAACTGTTCACGGTTTGCACCATTGAACGCAGTTGGGTGGAACTGAACATAACTGAGATTTTTAATTGCCGCACCCATTTCGTAAGCAAAACGGATACCGTCACCCGTAGCAACGGAAGGGTTAGTGGTGTATTTATAAACACGACCGATACCGCCGGATGCTAAAAGGCAATAATCACCGTATACGGTTTTATGCTCGTCACCGCTCATTATATCAATTTTGAACCCATTTTTGATACGGGTCATTGATGTAACCATAGTTTCGTCCGCAATGGTTACGTTGGGTAAATTCTCCACGGCAACCATAAGTTTATCAACCATCTCTTTACCCGATGTATCCTTATGGTGAACGATTCTTCGTCTGCAATGACCACCCTCAAGGGTTTTAACAAGCTCCCCGTTTTCGTAACGGTCATATTCCACGCCGTATTCAATTGTTTTAAGAACATCTCCGGGACCTTCTTCAACAAGCTGGGTTACCGCTTCAAGGTCATTTGCCCTGCCCCCTGCAATAAGGGTGTCCTCAATATGCAGAGCGTAACTGTCATCCTCTAAGTCAAGAACGCACGCAACACCACCCTGAGCGAGAGAGCTGTTTGACTGATGTCTTTCTTTTTTGGAAAGCATCAGAATATCAACATCCTCAGGGAAATTCAACGCCGCGTAAAGACCCGCAAGACCGCTACCCACGATTACAACGGTATACTGTTTTTTAATTTCGGAAAGGTTCATTTTTTTACCCCAATTCCAACATACGGTTTATGCTCACAAGAGCCTTTTTTCTTAAATCCTCGGGAAGCTCGATTTTTTCACCCGCTTCACCGATAATTGACTTATATACATCTTCGAGGGATATTTTCTTCATATCCTCGCAACAAAGCTTTTCGGGTGCTAACTGTATAAATCTGTCGCCGTTTTCCTCGTTAATAGCAAGGTAATCAACCACGCCACGCTCGGTGCCGATTATGACCTTACCCTTCTGAGCCTTAGCGTAATTTATAATCTCACTTGTTGCACCTACCATATCCGCAAGAGCCACAACCTCGGCGGGTGACTCGGGATGCACCGCAAATACTGCATCGGGATGTGCTTTTTTACATTCAATGACATCCTCTTTCGTAAGTTGCGCGTGAACGGGACAGTAACCGTCCCAGAGAATAATATTTTTATGAGGTAATTTTTCTTTTACAAAAGAGCCAAGGTGTTGATCGGGAATAAAGAGAATACTCGGAGCATCAATTTTGTCAACAATTTTAATGGCGGATGAGCTTGTAACGCACACGTCACACTCCGCTTTAAGTGCGGCGGTTGTATTAATGTACGCAACCACCTGTGCCTCGGGATTTTCCTCTTTGAATTTACGAACACGCTCGGGTAAAATCTGCTCCGCCATAGGGCAGGTAGCAGAGGGTACGGGAAGTATGGTTTCAGTTTCGGGAGAAAGAATTTTTACACTTTCCGCCATAAAACGAACACCGCACATCACTACCCTTTCAGCTTTTATTTCCGCCGCTTTTTTGCTTAAGAAAAAGCTATCGCCCTTAATATCCGCAATATCAATTATATCGGGCTCCTGATAAGTGTGCGCCAGAATAACAGTACCTGTTTTTTTCTTGGCTTCAATTATTTTTCTTTTGAGTTCAGAAATTTCCATAAAATCACCTTTTTACAATAACTCATAATAATTATATCATTATTTTTTCTTAACGCAATATTAAAAATCCAAAAAAACTCTCGCTAAAACAGATATTTATGGTCAATTAACCAAAGTTTTGTGTTAAAAAAATAACTTCTGTTATTTTGGTTGAAATAAAACTATTTTTATTGTATCATAAATTCAAATATGTATAATTTAAAATAAGGGGGACGTTAAAATGAATTCATATCTCGAAAAGGATTTCGAACTTCTTAAATCTTACGACGCCGAACTTTTCGAAGCATTCGAAAAAGAGCAGGTACGTCAGAGCCGAAATATTGAACTTATAGCAAGTGAAAACTACGCTTCCGCCGCTGTTATGGCTGCAAGTGGTAGTATTTTTACAAACAAATATGCCGAGGGTTACCCCTCACGCAGATATTACGGCGGTTGCGAATACGTTGATATTGCCGAAAGCCTCGCTATCGAAAGAGCAAAGAAGCTTTTCGGTTGCGAATATGCCAATGTTCAGCCCCACTCAGGCTCACAGGCTAACTTTGCGGTTTACTTTGCACTTCTTCAACCCGGTGACACAGTACTGGGTATGAGCCTTGCAGACGGCGGTCACCTTACCCACGGTTCACCCGTTAATGTCAGTGGTTCTTACTTTAATTTTGAGAGCTACGGCGTTGACGAAAAGGGCTTCCTCGACTATGACGCCCTCGAAAAGAAAGCTCTTGAGTGCAAACCCAAGCTTATTGTTGCGGGTGCTTCCGCTTACCCCAGAACAATTGATTTCGCAAAAATCCGCGAAATTGCCGATAAAGTCGGTGCGTTGTTTATGGTTGATATGGCTCACATTGCGGGTCTTGTTGCCGCAGACAGACACCCCTCGCCCATCCCCCACGCTCACGTTGTTACTTCTACAACACATAAAACTCTCCGCGGTCCTCGTGGCGGTCTTATCCTTACAAATGACGAGGAAATCGCAAAGAAAGTAAACAAGGCTATATTCCCCGGTATTCAGGGCGGTCCCCTTATGCACATTATTGCGGCTAAGGCTGTCTGCTTCGGCGAGGCACTTAAACCCGAATTCAAGGAATACGGTAAAAAGGTTATTTCAAACTGTAAAGCCCTGGAAAATGCTCTCTGCGCACAGGGTGTTGATATGGTTTCGGGCGGTTCCGATAACCACCTTCTTCTCCTTGACCTTAGAAGTCTCGGTATTACGGGTAAAGAACTTGAAAAACGCCTTGATGAAGTTTATATCACAGTTAATAAAAACGCTATTCCCAACGACCCCGAAAAGCCCTTCGTTACAAGCGGTGTAAGAATTGGTACTGCCGCCGTTACATCAAGAGGCTTCGAGGCTCAGGATATGATTGACATTGCCGAGTTTATTAAATTAGCCGCAACTGATTTTGAAAACAGCGCCGATTACATCAGAGAACGCGTTACAAAAATCTGCGACAAATATCCTCTTTACAACGATTAATTTATTTTAAACACAAGAACACCCGAAGAAGTCTGACTTCTTCGGGTGTTGTTTGTTAACAGATATTAAACTTTAACGTTATACTCAGATGTTAACCGTAACAGAACCGGCTTCACTCATAAGGGAAATTTCTTTTCCGGTCATACCGTCAACAACCTTAGTCTTTGCATATACATAGAAGGTATTCTCAGGACTGGACATATTTACTGTTACAGGACCGCTTTGAACATCCTCATACACAATGCAAATATCCGAATACACATCATAAGACAGAGCATATGGAACATTATCCCAATTTAAAGTTATTGTGTTATTAGTGGAATCAAATTCTGCATGAACTTCGGGAGTTTCAAAATTAATATAAGGAATTCCATCGGTGTAATATGAACCTCTGCCCTTAGAACCCTCGGCACGAACCGTATAAATATATTCTCCGTCAAATGAAGCAGTTGTATCCACAAAGTCTGTAGTACTTGCAGAAACCTTTTTGAGATTCACCCAACCTGTTGAACCGTCAAGGGGTCTTCTGTAAACAGTGTAAGCTGTTGCACCGCTAACTTCATTCCACAAAACGCAAAGTCCTGTCTCATCCTTGTAGACGTCAGTTACATTAGGTGCCTGAAGGTATTTAACCGCTTTGTCTGTGTTGCCGTAATACGCGCTTCTTGCCAAACCATCCACTGTTTTAATGTTTGCCCTTACAGTGTATTCGTAGGTTTTACCGCTTACGGCTTTAGCATCATTATAATAAGTCTTTTTATAATTGCTTGCTAACTTAGTCCAACTGCTTGTACCTACTTCTCGTCTGTATACCTCGTAGTATGCGCTTGAAGATGTGTTATTCCACTGAACTTTAATCTTATTGTCCGCAACGGTTGCCACGGATTTTATTACAGGCGCCTTTGCAAAAAGGCAATCCAAGCCTGCGTAATGGTATCTCGTAGCCGCACCGCTCTTGTTTACAGCCTTAACTGTATAAACAAACTTGCCGTTTTTGTTCTTTACTGTGGTATCAACAAATGAGCGTGCTGAGCTTTTTGCCGTACCTACCTTAGTCCAGGTCGTACCCGTCATAGGTCTTCTGTAGACGTAATATTTAGTTGCACCGCT
This sequence comes from Acutalibacteraceae bacterium, assembly GCA_045592665.1. GTDB lineage: Bacteria > Bacillota > Clostridia > Oscillospirales > Acutalibacteraceae > DTU089. Next base: position 1,379 of record JAZNVE010000070.1, on the reverse strand, counting down.
TACTCCCTGCCAAGTAATCTGGGGACCATTAACTGTATTTTTTACTGTTTTATTAATTACCATCTGCTTTTTAAAAGCTGTTGTTCTGTCAACAACGATTTTAAATTCACGTAAAGACGGCTCGGATAAGCTAACGTCACCGGATGCAGATATTTTTGCTGCGTAGGTCACCGCATAATATGTTCCTGACTTATAAACACCGCTGAGCTTTAAAAGTGTTGAACCGCTGTATGTCCCCTTGGCGCCGCAATAAAAATAGCCACCATCAATCAAGCTTTTTTCTGTATAATTCTTACTTGAATAAATCTCATAGAAAAAATACATATCCGCATACCGGGAATTAATGTAAAAATCTATATAATCATAATTACCGTACAGCTTAACCGTAGAAACAGTTTTTGTTCCCTTAGCATCGGTGGGTAACATATACCCATAATTTGTCTTGGTGGTAGGCACTGTTGCCGCGCTTGCAGCAATACCCATCACGGACATAAGCATAACTACAACTAACGCCATAGCTAAAACCCGTTTTGTTTTTCTCATGATTTTGACCTCCTTGTTGTTTTGTCTACTCTATTCTACACCAAAGGCAATGGGTTTTCAATATATATTTCTCACATATATTTCGCGTATTTTTGCTCATTTTGACAAAAAGAATTTTAAAGATGTAAATTTTTTGATTTTTCATTGTCATATTGCCCATATTATTTCAGAAAAATTTTACTTATAGCCAATTGAAAACAAGGATTTTTGTGATATACTATTAAATGAAGAATTTTGTACACTCGTACAAATGAAAGGATGATAAAAATTATGGCAGAGAACAGATTTCTCGGCGATTACCCCGTAATCGGTATTCGTCCCATTATCGACGGCAGACGCGGTCCCCTCAAAGTAAGAGAGTCTCTTGAAGACCAGACTATGAATATGGCTAAATCCGCCGCAAAGCTTTTCACAGAAAATCTTAAATATTCCAACGGCCAACCCGTAAAGGTAGTTATTGCCGACACAACAATCGGTCGTGTTCCCGAATCTGCAGCATGTGCTGAAAAATTTAAAAAAGAGGGAGTAGACATTACTCTAACAGTTACACCTTGCTGGTGCTATGGTAGTGAAACAATGGATATGGACCCTCAAACAATCAAGGGTGTATGGGGCTTTAATGGTACAGAAAGACCAGGTGCAGTTTATCTTGCATCAGTTCTGGCTACACATGCACAAAAGGGACTTCCTGCATTTGGTATTTACGGTACTGACGTACAGGATGCAACCGATACTACCATCCCGGAGGATGTAAAAGAAAAATTATTAAGATTCGGACGAGCAGCAGTGGCAGCAGCTACCATGAGAGGCAAATCCTACTTACAGATTGGTTCCAT
>JAZNVE010000069.1:0-8275 GCA_045592665.1 Acutalibacteraceae bacterium | reverse complement strand
TAACTGGGGAGGAATGCCCTCTGCTTCCTGCTCAGTATCCCATACAATATCTTTTCTGTAACTGTTGTATACGGGCCCTCTCATAAAATCAAGATTCATTTCTGAAAGTGATTTTGCGGTTTCTTCAATGTCACATGTATTGTTGGTAAGTGAACCGTAAACGATGTTGAAGAAGGGTGAACGTTCAACTCTTTCATATGCCCAGTGGTGGGTAAGACCCATTTTGAAAATTTCTTTTTGAGCGTTGTTGTCAGTATATGTAATCAAGGGATAAATATTTGTAAAGTCAAGCTGGTCGTCAATATGTGCCACATGACCGTCTTCGCATTTGTACTGGATACAGTTCATTGCGTAGTGGTGGTCTTTAATGAGCATATCGTAAACCTTATTATATTTTTCATCGCCTGTTACGTGGTATGTGGTTTTGAGGAATGAAAGCATTTCGAGGGAGTTTGTACCTCTTTCATAGTACCAACGGTCATCGTTGTTAAGGAGATCGGGTTCCCAGTTTGCCCAGGTTGTGGGGATTCCGTCAACGTCACAGAGATGGAAGTTGTTTTCAATAATATGGTCGGTAATTGTTTTTACAACCTTAGCAATTTTCTCTTTTTCTTTATTATCGGCAACAAGGTCGTAGTAGATACCGTAAGCGAAGTAGTGACCCGTCATTTCGTCACTTGAGGTTTCGCCGAGCCATTCGCAATCGGGGTTATCTTCGCAAACGTGCCATTCTTCACGATTGCCTTTGCCGAAGAATTCGTCATCAGTGTAACGTGTTGCACGGGCAGTGAAACCGGGTTTGCCTGTAACTTCGGTAAGCTTAATCATTGCTTCAACTGCACGTTTTGCATTTTCTTTAGCCTGTTTGTCGCCCGTTACTTTATAACGGAAGCACTGACTTGCACAGTAAAGACCTGTGAAAAGGCCGTCGTTATCGGAGTTGTAAAGAACACCTGACTCAATATCACCATATTTTTTAAGTACACGGTCAACCTGATAGCCTTCGTTTCTTGTAAAGTATTTAACTGCGTATTCATCGTAGTGGTTAGCCTTTTGCTCCAAAGTCATACATAGGGGAATAATAACACTGATACCTCTGGGTGTTACTGCCGCAATAGTACCCTTATCAGAAACAGAAATGCTTGTAACTGTGGGATGCATAAGCCATGCACCGTATGAATAATATGAAATTTTACCCTCAATAAGAGTTATGATACCTGTGTTTGTTGCAAAATACTTATTGCCGTTGGGTGTGAAGAACATATCATTGAATGAGCCGTCAGGTACTGAGTAAAAATCATTGCCGTTGAACCAGTAGTTTTTACCGTCATAAATATTAAGACCATTATCGGAGCCAACCCATAAATGACCAAGTCCGTCAATAGCGGTGCAGTTGATTTTCTGGCTCGAAACACCCGTAACATTGGGGAGAAGCTCTGCCCAATGACGACGTTTACCCTTAAGGGACATAAGACCCTCAACGGTTGAACCAACGTAAACGGTTTCAGCGTATTTTGCCTTGTTGTCGTGTGCAGCAAGGCATACTGTATCCTCAGGAAGGTCAACCACTTCTTCAAACACGCCGTCTTTAAAAAGGTAAAGCATATTTTCTGTAATAAGCCAGAACGAACCGTCAAGAGCAATTGAAATGTCAACAACGGGTGAATCAAAATCGGCAATTTTTTTAGCCTTACCTTTTTTGATTTCGGCGAGTGAGTTACCTGTAGCGGCATAAAGAGTACCTTTTCTTGTGAAAAGCTTTGATGCTTTTAATGATGTCTTTTTTATCTTGCCGTCAGTGTATTCGAAAACACCGTCAGCGGATGCTATGTAAAGAGTTTCGCCCTCAAATGCTACGGACGTAACATTTTGGGCTTCAATACCATTTTCGGCAGTGATGAATTTTCTGTCGTATTGGGTAAATTCTCCGAAAAGAAGTGTTGATTTTTTCATAACGTTCTCCTTTTAATTCTTTGTGTTTTTATAAAATGTTCAGATAAATTATGGCTATTATAACACTGTGGTTATATAAAAGGCAACACATTTTTATTGCTTATGTCATTACATCTGTTCTAAAATATAATTTTTGATATTCTCTAACTTGCTTTCTTTCCATTTTCCCTCTTCTGCCTTTTCGGCTAAGGGACAAAGAATAAAAAAGTCGAGGGTTTCACCGGGTACTCTGCCCGTCCTTAACTCTTCCGAAAAATGCTCTTTCCATTTTTCTTCGGTAGCATTTTTAAATTCTTCAGGCTTAAGATATGTCATCTGTCTTTTTGTAGCCTCAATGTGCATTTTAGCAGAAAGAGGGGAGAGTAAGTTGAAATCTTCCTCCTGTACATCTACGAAGATTTCGGGCAAGTCGTGTTTAACTATATGCTCGTCACCTCGTAAAATTTTAAGACCCATTGGCTCAAAATTAAATTCATTTTCGGTGAAATTAATCTTAATAATAATGCCGTATTCGGTCTTGTGTTGTGAGCGTTGGTAGTCCGTATCAAAAATAAAATTACCCAAGGAATAAAAGATTATTTTGTCACCCACTGTTTCGTAATTCATAGGTACGTGGGGGTGATGACCAACAACAATATCCGCACCCATTTCGAGGAATTTTCGGTATCTTTCCCTTGTGTAAGGTGAGGGGAGTGGAGTAAATTCTTCACCTGCGTGGGCTACGACTATACACCAACGGCATTTTGATTTAATTTCATCAATAGTTTTTTGTATAGCATGGAGGTCGCTCCAACTATAACAACCCGGTTTATCAATATCCGCTTTGCGACAGGCTCGTTGATAGCCGACACCAAACATACCTATACCACCCGCTTCGGGGATTATAACGGGTTTTCTTGCCTCGTCAATATTCATTCCTGCACCGATGGTTTTAACGTCATTTTCATCGGCAATTCTAAGGGTGCTTTCAATACCGTAAGGACCTGCATCCATAATATGATTGTTGCAGATATTCCATATATCCGCTTTCATTTTATTTAAAACCTTTACGGCACGGGGGTCAATGGTGTGTAAAAGCTGTTGTACACCGCTTTGGGTTGTGTTTTGCTGAGCTTCTGCCACGGGACCCTCAACATTGGGTATTACGTGGTCAGCACTATGCAAAAAGTTCAGTATTTCATCGGACAAAAGGTTTTCATCATCCCATTTTTCATACATATAGCGGTCGAAACCTATGTCCCCTGTAAATACCAAAGATGTTTTATCTTTCATAATTAAATCCTTTCGGAAAGAAGTTTATACAATGTAGGCTCAACGTTAAATTCGCTCATTGCCGATTTTACTTCGTTCAATGCCTTTTCCTTGGTGGCGTTAGTCTGCGAATCCTTTAGTACGGCACGTATGAGGATGTTTTTCGGTGTATGTGCGAAGTCGATAAATTCTAAAAGTTGGGTTTTATATCCGCAGTATTCAAGAAGGTTACCCCTTATGGAGTCCGTAAGAAGTGCCGAGAAACGTTCCTGAATAATACCGTAACGGGTTAAAAGGGATAAGTTTTCGGTTTTGATCTGGCTGTTTAATTCGTGTTGGCAACAGGGTACGGAAAAAATCATTTTCGCACCCCAGTTTATGGCATTGTAAAGTGCAAAATCCGTTGCAGTGTCACAAGCATGAAGGGTTATAACCATATCCACGTCAAAGGGACATTTGTAACCATTAATGTCGCCCAACTCAAAGTGCAGTTTTTTGTAGCCGTATTTCTCGGCGGCTTTGTTGCATTTTTCAATAACGTCCTTTTTAAGGTCAAGACCGATTATTGTAGCATCAATGCCCTTGATTTCGGTTAAGTAATAGTAAACGATGAATGTCAGATAAGATTTTCCGCAACCGAAGTCAATAATATTGAGCTTTTTATAATCTCTTTGTTTTATCGAATCGTCAATAATCTCAATAAGGCGGTTAATTTGCTTGTATTTGTCATACATTGCCTTAACAACCTTACCCTCTTTTGTGAAAATACCCATATCCACAAGAGGTTCAATTACAGTACCCTCTTGTAAAATATATTGCTTTTGTCGATTGTGCTCTACGGGGGCGACAGTCTGATTACCTGTGTTTTTGGCTTTATAAAAAACTTTGCCTTTTTTGGTAATCATAATGGAATACTCTTTGTTTTGAGACCAGGCATTGAATTGAAGATAGGTATCCTCAATTAATTCAATACATCTTCCTGCAACTTTTTCGGCGGTAATATTTTCGTGAAAAACCTGTTTTTCGGTGTATTTTGCAACCTGATAAGAGTTACTCATTTTTGTAATTGTGATTTTTTTGAACTCACAATTTTTGTTCGCAGGTTTACTTATAACTGCCTTGACTATGTCATTTTCAAATATTTTTAAAATATATTCATTTATTTCCGGCATAATTGCCTCCGATTTAAAATGTGAATTCTGCTTTTTCGCCCTTGGTAAATTGCATTTTGATTATGTTGCCGTCGGTTTCAAAAGTCTTTGAGGTTTTGGGTAAGGGTGTACGGGAATTGAGCTTTAAACTTAAAATGCGATCCGTGTCAGATGTAATTTTGGTTTTTTTAACTGCACCGTTTTCCCATTCAATATCAAAGGTGAAACCGCCCCTTGCTTTGATGCCCTTTATGGAGCCTTTATCCCATTCGTCGGGTAAAGCGGGTAAAAGTTCAACAATTCTGTCGTCGGGTGTACCTAAATGGCTTTGAATAAGCATTTCGGTAATACCTGCTATGCCTCCGAAGTTACCGTCAATCTGGAACGGGGGATGAATATCAAAAAGGTTATTTGCAGTGCATTTTTTAAGAAGATATTTAAGGTGGTTAAGGGAATTTTCCCCATCCTTAAGACGGGTGTAGAAGCAAATTGTCCATGCTCTTGACCAACCTGTTGAGCCACCACCGTTTTCAATTCTTCTCTTAATTGTTCTTTTTGCCGCCTCGTATATTTCGGGGTCACTTTCGTTAATCTGGTCAGCGGGGAAAAGACCGAAGAGATGGGATATATGACGGTGTCCCGGCTCAGTTTCCTCGTAGTCCTTAATCCATTCGCGGATTGTGCCGTAACGTTCACTGATTTCCATTGGCGGAAGCTTTGAGAGAACATCGAAAAGAGTTTTTGTAAAATCCTCATCAATGCCCAGAACCTTACAAGCGTGAGCAGTACGGGTGAAAAGAGCATAAATAATCTGATAATCTATTGTTGCGCCCTCGGTAAACATACTTTCCTGTTTTTCGCCGTTGGCATCAATATAATAGAATTCATTTTCAGGTGAGTTAGAGGGGGAAGTTATAAGTTGACCCTTTTCGTTCTCTGTTAAGTAGTCCTGAACAAATTCACACGAACCCTTTAAAATGGGGTAAATTTCTTCAAGGTATTCCTTGGAATTGGTGTATTCATAATGCTCCCAGAGGTTAAGGCAAAGCCAAGGACCCGCCATGGGGAAGAATCCGCAGTCAACACTGTCGTGAACACCCGTTCTGCCGAACGCATCGGTGGTGTGGTTAACAACCCAACCCCTTGCACCGAAAAGCTCTTTTGCGGTATCGGAACCAAAATCGCTTATCATTTTCATGAAACTGATAAAGGGTATGGTCGTTTCGGAAAGGTTGGCGTTTTCTGCTGGCCAGTAGTTCATTTGTAAATTAATATTGGTGTGGAAATCACTTCCCCAAGGGGGATTGAAATCGTGACACCATATACCCTGTAAGTTAGCGGGTAATCTTGCATTTTTGCCCGAACTTTCAATAAGCAGATATCTTCCGAAGTTGTAATAAAGTGCGAACAAATCCGGGTCATATTCATCCCAACGAAGCTCTTTTAATCTTTGGCTTGTGGAAAGCTGACTGAATTCACTTTCAGGTAGGGTTATTTCAACATTACCGAACCATTTTTTATGGTCGGAGATATGCTTTTCCTTAATATCTTCATAATCCGCGTTGCAGAAGCTTTCTATTGTATTATTTAACTTTGATTTAATATCAATATTTTCGTCAATGTCGAATTTCTCAATATTGTAGTTTGTTTCAAAAGCTGAATATATAATAACATATGTTGCATCAATAACCGTAACAGTACTGTGGTCAGCGGTAAGCTCACCGTCGGTTTTAATGCGGAGCTTAGCACCAAAGCTCATACCTTCTCCGCCCTCGCCATAGAAGTGGTGTGGGCAATAGGTAACTCTGCCGTTCATAATTATTGTATCGGCATCAATACAGGAGCTATAAGCATCCTGTTTTCTTTTGATGCTCACATTACAGGAAAAGGGTTTACCGTCAGTTTCAACTTTATAAACGAAGCCGTCAAATTCTTCACTTACAAAGCACTCGCTTTTGTAATTTACCTTGCTTTTTGTCCAGAAAACTCGGGCAATAGCCTGACTTAAATCCAATTCCTTGCGATAGTTTGAGTAAGGGGATTTATCAAGATAATCGATGAATATTTCACCGAAACTTTCGTAGGAACGAACAACGGGAGGGTCGGATAAAAATGTTTCACGAGCCTTCTGTGCCGCCTCTTTTAACTTTTCCTCGTGAAGTAAACGTCGTATTTCACTAAGTGCCTCGGGTGAAGCGTGATACTTCTCTTTAATTTGTCTTCCGCTCCACAGAGATTCCTCGTTTATTTCAATCTGTTCGCAGTCGGGGTTACCATATTGCATAGCACCCACTCTACCGTTACCTAAGGGCAGAGCCCACATCCAGTCATTTATAAATTCATCGTACCAAAGTGTAGTTGACATAAGTTTCACCTGTTTTTTTGTTCTATTATTTTAATGCCGTTTTAAGGCAACATTCTAACATTTTAAGTATATCACAGAAAAATGTATTGTTCAATAACAAAAGCGTGAGTTGTTTTTGTCGTTGACATATGAATGGCGGATGTCTATAATTGTTATTGTGAAAATTTGATTTCGGGGTGTTTTATATGAATTGGAAAAGGGTGTTAGCATTTTCATTCTCTTTGCTTGTGATTTTTTCTTTAACCTCTTGCAAAATAAAGAAGGATGATTCTGCTACTGGTGAGAGTACGACAGTTTCTGAAAGCAACGTAAACGAAAACATTACGCAGAATGCCATAAACCCTGAAACCACCATATATAATACCACCGAATATTATGTTCAGGAGTCTTCTCAGTATCAAGCACCTGAAACAACAATCGCTTCAACTCAAACGACAATTATAACTACTGTGCCGTTTGATGACCCTGCTAACTGGTCAGTTGAAAGAATAGTTGAAGAATATAAAAAGGCGGCAACGAAATCCAACGGAAACGCAAAATCAACTATGCAAATAACCCTTAAGGATATAAGCGTCAATAATGGTGAGTATGACAAAGCAATGTCCCTTGTAAAACCCGTAATTGCAAAGTTTATTGAAAGTAGTTCTACTGAAAATACGGGTATTACGGGCGGATTCGAGAATCTCGTCCCGCAGGATGTAAGTTCGGCTAAGGCTTATAAAAGCGGCAATGATACGGTAATTGAAATGGTTATGGTTGAACAGACCTCAGGACCGAAAGAGGATGCTAATAGCGGAAGCGTAGGTCACGCAATTACTGCGGTTGGTGATATCAGCGTAGTTATTAAGGATTTAGCAGATATGGGTCTGCCCCTTGAACTTTCAGAGGAAGATACGAAGATTTATTATACAAACCCAAGTGTAAGGGTAGTTATCAATGATAAAGGTGAAATTATCAGCGGAACATGGAGTTATACTGTTGAGATAAATATGAACAATTTCAAGGCTTTCGGTCAGAATGTCAATAGAGCGAGTATTACTATGGATAATACAATTACTGTGTGAAAGATATGAGGTATAATTATGATGGAGTTAATAAATGAAATAATATCTTTAGTTAAAGAATGCGGTAAGGTAATGCTTAATGCCGACAGAGAAAAAATGGCTATTAACACCAAAAGCGGCATTGCAGATTTGGTTACTGAATACGATACTAAAATTCAGGAAATGCTTTTTGACGGATTAAAAGAAATTTTACCCGAGGCTAAATTTATCGGTGAAGAGGGTTCATCGGATGTATTAACATCGGAGGGTTATTATTTCATGGTTGACCCCATTGACGGCACGACCAACTTTATTAAAGATTATCATTACAGTGCCATTTCTGTTGCCTTGCTTAAAGACGGAAACGTTGTGGCGGGTGTTGTATATAACCCGTATCTTAACGAGGTCTTTTATGCAATAAAGGACGGCGGTGCATATTGCAACGGTAAACAAATCAAAGTTTCCGACTGTGACTTAAGTAATGCTCTTATTCTTTTCGGAACATCACCCTA
>JAZNVE010000068.1:0-2424 GCA_045592665.1 Acutalibacteraceae bacterium | reverse complement strand
CTCCGCAGTGCTTACAATTAGGCGAAAGCTCAAAGCTTCCTATATCGCCGTTACAGTTGGGACATTTCATATAATACCTCCCTTACTTATAATTTAATTGTAACATACATCGCGGTTATTTACAATAAAAAAATAAAAAGTAACAGATAGTATTATCTACCTGTTACTTTATGGTGGAGACGACAGGGCTCGAACCTGTGACCCCTTGCACGTCAAGCAAGTGCTCTAGCCAACTGCGCTACGCCTCCACAGTGCTATTATTATAGCAATTATCTATTAGTAAATCAAGCAATATTTTAAATAAACACAATAAAATATCATAAAAACAGCACTTTATTTTAAACAATTTTATAGATTTCAATAATTCTGCTACACCATCTTTTTATACTAAAGCTTTCAATAATTTCATTGAAATTAGATGGTGCATTTTCATCGAGCTTTAACGCACATTCAATGGCTTTAGCGCACTCGTTAAAATCTTCTGTGGGATAAATAAAAGATTTATTATAACTATGACTCCAAGCAGTACCCGGAATGTCACTTACAACAACCGGTACATTTTGGGAAATCGCCTCAAGAACACCGTAAGAAAAAGACTCAGACCGACTTGCTGACAAATAAACATCCGCCGCCTTGTGATAAGCAAAAATATCATCCGTGCTTTCAAGATACTTAATCCATGAGCTACGAGGGTCAACACCTGTAAACTCCTCTATAGCTTTTAAGCTATTATCACTCGGATTAGCGCTGTGCCCTACTACACCCAAAACAATATTTACATCAGATTTTCTTAAAGCTTCAACTGCCTTAAGAGCAATATCCATTCCTTTTGTATGTAAATGCCAACCTAAAAAGAAGCATAGCTTTTCATCATCTTTTATATTAAGCCTATTTCTTGTTTCCGCTCTTGTTTCATAATACGGCACATTTCTGATAAAGGAAATTCCATTTGGAATATAATAGCCCTTTGTAAAGATATACGCTTTACATTTACGTTCATTTACACACACAATGTTAATTTTATTCTTCTTATATTTTAAGGACGTAATTGCACAGTAAACCTTTTGTTTTATAACACTTACCTTTGGGTCAAATTCCATATGGTCATGAACAATTATTTTAACATTAAGAGAGTTGGCGTAATCTAAAATAACTTTATGATACATACCAAAATGAACATGTAAAATATCTATATTATTTTCTTTAATAATATTATGAAGAAAACAATAAGCACCTTCACCCGACTTATCTTTTGCAAGAAAAACTTTAAAGCCTTCATTTTCAAGCCAATGCACCCATGATTTTTCAGATAAGGTATTAGGGGATTCGGGAAAAATAAAAAAAATATTATTATCATTTTTTAGTTCCCTTCCCAATTCAACCAAGGAGGCTATAAAATTTCCACTTGAAGGAGCAGAGTAATCTGCAGCAATTAAAATGTTCATAATATCACCTGTAAACAAACTGTATTGTTATGATATCAAAGTTAAAAGTCAATGTCAATCTTATTAAAACAACTGTGTAGATAAGTATCTGCTACCTGAGTCCGGAAGTAATACTGCGACTGTTTTGCCGATGTTTTCGGGACGTTTGGCGGTTTCTATTGCACCTTTCAAGGCAGCGCCTGATGAAATCCCCGCAGAAAGGCCCTCTTTTACATTTAACATACGGGCATATTCGAAAGCATCTTCATCGCTTACGGCAATTACCTCATCAACAACATTCAAATCAAGTACCTCAGGTACAAAGCCTGCACCTATTCCCTGAATCCCGTGTGCGCCCGACACCCCTTTTGTTATCACAGGTGATAACTCGGGCTCAACACCGATAATTTTAATATTACTGTTTTTTGATTTAAGGTATCTCCCTGTTCCGGTTATGGTTCCGCCCGTACCTATTCCCGCAACAAAAATATCAATTCTACCATCAGTATCACAATAAATTTCAGGTCCTGTAGTTTTAAAATGAGCCTTAGCATTAGCAGGGTTATTAAATTGGTCGGGAATAAAACTATCAGGAATTTCAGTCGCAAGTTCCTGTGCCTTTTCAATAGCCCCCATCATACCCTTTTTACCGTCTGTAAGTACAACTTCTGCACCATATGCACTCATAAGTTTTATACGTTCGGGAGACATAGACTCCGGCATCACAATAATTACTTTGTAACCCTTAGCTACTGCAACCGCCGCGAGACCTATACCCGTATTACCTGAAGTAGGTTCAATAATTACTGAATTATCATTTATTAATCCTTTATTTTCTGCATCGACTATCAATTCCAACGCGGCTCTGTCTTTAACAGAACCCGTAGGGTTAAGAAATTCCACCTTTGCGAGTAATTTTACTTTTAAATCAAATTCTTTTTCAATATTTGTTAATTCAACTAAGGGGGTTTTACCAATTAATTCGGTAACGGATTTATAA
>JAZNVE010000067.1:0-4897 GCA_045592665.1 Acutalibacteraceae bacterium | reverse complement strand
CCCCCTCCCTATTCCGGCAAAGCCGAAACAGGGATGATAAAACTTCGCATTACTGCAACTTACTATATATCGGCATAGAAGTGCCCCTTTAATTACGCATTACGAATTAAAATCGGCTTTGCCCCGATTCTCTTATCTTTTCTCTCTTATTCCTTAACTAAAAAGCCCCTTGCGGTCAGTCGCAAGGAGCTTTTGTTTTATTTAGTCATTTTTTCTTGTTTTACTTTATGGTCTATTACGTGACGGGAAGCGAGTTCCTTTTTAATATCGTCAACGGAAATGCCCATTTCTATCATAAGGACAAGCACATGGTACATAAGGTCAGAAATTTCGTATATTGTTTCCGCTTTATCATTTGCCTTACCCGCTATAATAACCTCGGTGCTTTCCTCACCGACTTTTTTAAGTATTTTATCAATACCCTTTTCAAAAAGATAGGTTGTGTACGAGCCCTCTTTAGGGTTTGTTTTTCTGCCTTGGAGCATTTCAACGAGACCATCAACTGAGAATGCAGGAGCTATTTCATCATTTTCCATAACGGTATTAAAGAAACAACTATTCTCACCCGTGTGACAAGCGGGACCGTCTTTTCTTACCCTTACAGTAAGAGCATCCATATCACAGTCAGCGGTAATGCTTACAATATGCTGATAATTTCCGCTTGTTTCACCCTTGAGCCAGAGCTCCTGTCTTGAACGGCTCCAGAAGCAAGTGAGCTTCTTCTCCAAAGAGATTTTAAGGCTTTCTTCATTCATATATGCAAGGGTTAAAACCTCGCCGCTTTCGTCATCAACAACAATGGCGGGTATAAGACCCTTATCGTCAAATTTAAGTTTACTCATATCAAACATAATTATAACCTCACAGTAATGTTATTCTCGTTAAGTGTTTTCTTAAGGTCATCAATGGTAACCTCACCGTAATGGAAAATGGATGCGGCAAGACCCGCACTGACACCCGGTACAGTATTAAATAAATCTACAAAATCCTGTTTGCCACCTGCACCACCCGATGCAATTACAGGTACATTTACAATATCGCAAACGGCTTTAAGCATTTCAATATCAAAGCCTTTTTTAACACCATCCGTATCAATGGAGTTAACAACAATTTCACCTGCACCGTTTTGAACACCTTGTTTTATCCATTGGAGTGCATCCATACCCGTATTCTCTCTACCGCCTTTTGCGAAGACACAGAATTTACCGTCCACCCTTTTAACGTCAACGGAAAGTACGACACATTGGTCACCATATTTTGACGCCGCCTGAGGAATTAAAGATGGGTTTCGTATAGCACCCGAGTTTACACTTACCTTATCCGCACCACACTTTAAAACACGGTCAAAATCATCGAGGGTATTTATACCCCCACCCACAGTAAGGGGAATAAAAACTTTTGATGCTGTTTCTGTAAGAATGTCGGTAAAAAGCTTTCTTCCGTCGGATGATGCGGTAATATCATAAAACACAAGTTCATCCGCACCGTGGGAGCTATAATACTCCGCAAGTTGAACGGGTGAAGAAATCTCGTTGAGATTCTCGAAATTTGTACCTTTAACAACTGTACCGTTACGCACATCAAGGCAAGGGATAATTCTTTTGGTTATCATTTCGTAACCTCCAATGCCTCGTTAATTTTAATAGCCCCTGTATAATAGGCTTTTCCGATAATTGCACCAAATAAATTCATTTCGTTAAGGGCTTTAACATCATCCAAAGATGAAACACCACCCGATGCAATTATATTAACAGAAAACTTTTCCGAAAGCTCTTTATAAAGTTCACGGTTTGTACCCTGCATTGCACCGTCTTTTGAAATGTCCGTACAAATAACAGTTGAAACGCCTATTTTCTCAAGCATTTCAAAAAACTCGAATGTGCTGTATTCGGATTTCTCAACCCAACCTTTAATTGCAACCTTACCGTCTTTTATATCCGCACCAACGGCAATTTTATCACCATAAGTATCAACGGTTTTTTGCAAAAATTCACGGTCAGTAACCGCCGCAGTGCCGAGGATTACCCTTCTGACCCCTGCATCAAGATAGGCTTTAACAGTATCCATCGAACGGATACCGCCACCAACCTCAACATTAAGATTTGTGTTCTCAACAAAACTTTTTATAATTTCAATATTGGGTGTGCCACCGTCACGGGCACCCTCAAGGTCAACAGTGTGAAGTTCAGTTGCACCACTGTTTTCAAAATCTTTTGCTATTTCGAGAGGGTTTTCGGAATAAACGGTTACCGCATTGTAATCGCCCTTTAAAAGGCGTACGGCTTTACCCTCGTATAAATCTATTGCTGGAAAAATTTTCATTTTAATCTCCGATTTCACAAAATGCTTTTAGTATTTTAAGACCTGTTTCGCCGCTTTTTTCAGGGTGGAACTGACAACCGAATATATTGCCTTTACCCACTGCCGCTGTAACGGGAATACCATATTCCGCAGTTGCAACTACTGATTCGTCACAGTCCGTAGCGAAGTAGGAATGAACAAAATAAACGCAATCACCATCTTCAATATATTTAAAAAGAGGGCAATTTTTATCTAATGAAAGTGCATTCCAACCCATATGGGGAATATTTAACTCCGCGGGAATTTTACCCTCAAGAGGAATAACATTGCCCTTAATGAAGCCAAGTCCGTCGTGTTCGCCGTACTCGTAGCCTTTATCAAAAAGTAATTGCATACCAAGACAGATACCTAAAAAGGGCTTACCGCTTTGGGCTTGTTCTTTTATAACATCCACAAGTCCCGTTGCCCTTAATTTCTCAGCGGCGTCACCGAAAGCACCAACACCGGGAAGTATTATCCTGTCCGCATTTTTTATAATATCCGCATCTTTTGTAACAACCGCTTCAACGCCTATTTTCTTAAGAGAACACTGCAGAGAAAACAGGTTACCAACGCCATAATCTATTATTGCAAGCATTATAAAACTCCTTTGGTTGAAGGTATTTCGTCCTTTGCCTTTTCATCAATAGCAACAGCCTTTTTGAGTGTTCTACCCAAGGATTTGAACGTACCTTCTATTATATGATGACTATTAATACCGTCAAGACGACGCACGTGGAGTGTTATACCCGCATTAAAAGCAAAGGCTATAACAAACTCCCTTAAAAGTTCAGTATCAAAGTCCCCTACCATGGGTGCCGGAATTTTCATTCTGTAACGAAGATAGGGTCTTCCTGAAATGTCAACGGCAGTAAGTATGAGAGCTTCGTCCATAGGAAGAATTGTACTTCCGTAACGGCAAATGCCCCTTTTATCACCCAAAGCCTCTTTAAAAGCCTGACCAAGGGCAATACCTATATCCTCGGTTGTATGGTGACCGTCGACTTCAATATCACCGTCGCATTTAACTACAAGGTCAAATCTTCCGTGTTTACCGAAAAGATTTAACATATGGTCAAGAAAACCGATGCCCGTACTGATTTCGCAATCGCCCTTACCATCAAGGTTAAGTTTCACATAAACATCTGTTTCCGCTGTTTTTCTTGAAATTTCAGCAATACGCATTTAGTTTTCCTCCAGAATTTCTTTTACTTTATCAATAAAAATCTGCATTTCTTCAGGTGTACCGATAGTAATACGATTAAAATTCTTAATTCGCTCCGTTGTGAAATGGCGGATAAGTACGCCTTTATCTTTAAGCTTAAGATATAATTTGCCACCGTCAATATCCTCGGAAGATGCGAAAATGAAATTAGCTTTTGAGGGCAAAACGAAAAATCCGAGTTTTTCTAATTCCTCTTTCACAAAAGCTCTCGTTTCCATTATCTTCTTACAATTGGAATCGTAATAATCTTGTGAATCAATTGTAGCAGCACCCGCCGCAAGAGTAAGGCGGTTTATATTGTATGGATTGGTGGAATATCTTAATTTATGTAAATCACCGATTATTTCTTCGTTACCGATGGCAAAGCCCAAACGTGCACCCGCCATTGAACGGGACTTTGAAAAGGTCTGTACAACAAGTAAATTCTCGTATTTATCCACGAGTTTCACGGCACTTTCGGCACCGAAATCCACGTAAGCCTCGTCAATAACCACAACATTATGGGGATTGCTTTTAACGATTTTTTCCACATCCGAAAGACTTAGAGCAAGTCCCGTGGGTGCATTGGGATTAGCAATAAACACGCAACCGTCCACACCACAAAATTTTTCGGCATCTATTGAAAAATCAGCTTCAAGGGGTATAACCGTATAATCAGAGTTGTGAAGATTTGCAAAAACACTATAAAAACCGTAGGTAATATCCGCAAAATATGATTTTCTGCCGTTGGCACAATACGCCATAAAAGCGAAGTTCAGAATATCATCAGAACCATTGGCGAGAAAAACATTTTTACTCTCAACCCCGTAATAATCTGCAAGTTTTTTTGTAAGAATCTTACCATCGGGGTCGGGATAAAGCCTTAAAAGTTCCGTTTCCCCTACATTCACCGCATCAAGAGTCTCTTTTGACGGCGGATAGGGAGATTCATTTGTATTAAGTTTAATATATTTTTTATCCTGAGGTTGCTCCCCCGGTACATAAGCCGCAAGGGAATTATAACGCTCATCAAGGTATTTGCTCATTTATTATTTCTCCGTTCTGATACTTACACTCTTACCGTGAGCCTGAAGTCCTTCTTCGTTAGCAAAGCGGACAACCTTATCTGCAACGGAGCAAAGTGCATCCCTGCTGAAATATGAAAACTGAGTTTTCTTAACAAAATCATCAACGGAAAGAGGACTTGAAAAACGTGCCGTTCCGCTTGTGGGAAGTGTGTGATTAGGACCGGCAAAATAGTCGCCTAAAGCCTCGGGACAATTTTTACCGAGGAAAACCGAACCTGCATTTTTAACGTAACCTAAATATTCAAAGGGATTGTCAACGCAGATT
>JAZNVE010000066.1:0-46403 GCA_045592665.1 Acutalibacteraceae bacterium | reverse complement strand
AAAGTTATTGCAAGAGAAACAGTTAAAGCAATGCGTAAAGACGTTCTTGCAAAATGTTACGGTGGTGACATTACCCGTAAGAAAAAACTTCTTGAAAAACAGAAGGAAGGTAAAAAGCGTATGCGTTCCTTCGGTACTGTTGAAGTTCCTCAGGAAGCATTTATGGCAATTCTTAAACTTGATGAAGATTAATAATAAAGCCGAAAGAGTATTCTTTCGGCTAAATTTCAAGGTGATTAAATGAAAAAAGATATTTTTTTTGATATTTATTACCAACAGGGTGAAAACCCCATATTTTGTTACAGAAGCGGTAATATGGTCTACGAAGAGGGCTTTGAAAACGGTGCTCTTATATCATACGGATGGAATGCGTCCGGATATCCTCTTAATGTTTTAACTAACTGCCCTACCCGAATTAACCGCAAACGTTATGCCGAGCCTTTTTCTTTCAATATTGAAATAGACGGTCAAAGTGTGGATTTCGGTTTGTCTTTTGAAGACTTTGAAACTGAAAAATCGGACAATAACATAACTTCTGTTTTAACACTCAAAAGCACTATCAAACCCGTAAAAATCAAGGTTTTCACTTTACTTGACGGCACACAGATGTTTTCACGTTGGATTGAAATTGAAAACCTTTCGGATGATTACCTTAATATAAGCAGACTTTCTCTTATAAGCGGTGCAATGGAAAGTATGGATGTTTCCGATTACCATACGGATAAAAGTATTGAAGAATATTATTCAACAGGATACTTCTATGATGACCGTTGGGGCAACGAGGGTTTATTTAAATGGAATGACCTTTATCCCGGTAACACTCTCATTGACGGACGTTTTACAAGAAATCGTTTCCGTCATCCCCTGATTTTTATAAAAAATAATATTTTGGGTAAAATCTGGTTTGCTCAGATTGGTTGGAGCGGTGGCTTCAGCTTCGGTGTTGACTATAATGCAAAAAAATATGAATCCGACACCCATTTATCATTTAAAGCAGAATTAACAGGACATAAACCCTTAATGATATTAAAACCCCGCGAGGTTTTCACTTCTCCGAGTGTACATATAGGACTCGTTGCAGGTGACCTTGACAATGCAGTTAATGAAATGCACTCACATATAAGAAAATCCGTTCTTAATATGCCCGAGGCAGATGGCAAAGAGGCTCTTATTAACTGTGGTATGGGTGCCGAGCACACAATGAACGTTGAAGATTCCAAAGAATTCATACGTCAGTTTACAGAAATGGGCGGTGAAATATTTACAATTGACGCAGGTTGGGAATGTCCCCCCGAAAAAGAAATGAATTGGGGTGATTTTAACGGCAGAAACAAGCCCGACCCCGAGCGTTATCCCGACGGAATAAAAGTGTTATCCGATTTTGCTCACAAAAACGGTTTAAAATTCGGTTTATGGGTAGATATTGAATGCTTAGGCAAATATTGTGACACATATAAAGCTCACCCCGAGTGGCTTTCGGTTGACCCCTTAGGCGAAAGAAGCTCAAAGTTTATGAATTTATCCGTTCCCGAATGTGCCGAGTGGTGCGAAAACGAATTATCACGGATAATAACAGAATATGAACTTGACCTGTTAAGAGTTGACCACAATGTTGACTATACCGAGTATTTTGGTATGCGTAAATGTGAAAGCGGTGCTCTTGAGTGCGTTAATTTCCGTCACAATATGGCGGTATATAAAATGTACGAAAACCTCAAAAAGAAGTTTCCTCACGTTATTTTTGAAAATTGTGCAGGTGGCGGAGGAAGAACCGACCTTGGTATGATGAAAAACTTTAATCATACGTGGGTTTCTGACTGGCAGAAAGCACCCCGTTCGGTTATGATAACAAACGGAATGACTATGGCACTTCCTCCCGAAAGAGTTGACAGACTTTTTGCAGGAATGGGATGTCACACACGCGGTTCTTTTGATTTCCATATGAGAAACACAATGCTCGGTCATATTTCACTTAACGTTATATCCCCTGCTTACGCCCAATGGAACACTGAACAAATGGAATTCATAAAACATTCCGTCGATATTTACAAGGATTTTATAAGACCGTTTTTATCCGATTCGAAAATTTATCACCATACTCCTGATTTAACGGATACTGATAACTGCGTTATAGAACTCTCCTCTCCCGATAAATCCAAAGGTGTTATAGGTGTATTTACTCTTTCAGGTTCAAATGAAAAAAACATCAATATTATCCCAAAGGGTATTGATGTTTCAAAGACATATAAAGTAACACTTGATAACGAAAGAGAAAGTTATACCGTTACAGGCAACGAATTAAAATCAAAGGGAATTAACGTATATATCCCCTGTTCACTTTCTTCGGAGCTTGTAATGTTTGAAGAACAATAAAATAAGTACCCCGCCTTGTGCGGGGTACTTATTTTATAGAACACTTTCAATTATAGATTTCAATTCGTCCGTTCCCTCGCCTTTTTCAGAGGAGAAAGGAAGAATAGTTAAGTTATCGCCAAATTCGGCTAACTCTTCTTTAAGGGCGTTTTTACGCTCGTTATACTGTGTTTTATTAAGTTTATCGCTCTTGGTTGCGGCAACAATAAAGGGAAGCCCTGCATCCTTTAAGAAACGCATCATAATATAGTCATCCTCTGACGGTTTATGACGCATATCTACTAACTGAACTACAAGTTTAATGTTACGGGGACTTTGGAAGTATCCCTCCATCATTTCTGCCCAACGGCGTTTTTCACCTTTAGCAACTTTAGCATAACCATAACCGGGAAGGTCAACAATTCGAACGTCTTCGACCTTAAAGAAGTTAATAGTAATTGTTTTACCGGGAACAGAAGATACTCTCGCAAGATTTTTTCTGTTAAATAAGCGATTAAGCATTGATGATTTACCCACGTTTGAGCGACCTGCAAAAACAATTTCGGGTAAATCGGATTCAGGGATTTGCTTTAATGTGCCGAAAGCGGCTTCAAACTGAACCTTGTTATAATTCATTTTTACACCTCTCTGCAATATACACCCGTGGATTTTTTATCAGTTTCAGTATTCTTTATAGGAGTTGATTTTTTATTTACCCCATTATCTTTACGGGTAACTTTAACCTCCTCCAAAGCAACACTGAGAACTTCATCAAGGTTACTTACGGGTATAAATTCAACAGCCTTTTTAACGGTTTCGTTAACCTTATCTAAATCCCCTTTATTTTCCTCGGGAATTAAGACGGTTTTCATACCGTTTTTAAATGCGGCAGTTGATTTTTCACGAAGACCACCAATAGCAAGGACTTTACCCCTTAAGGTAATCTCACCCGTCATAGCAACACTTCTGTTAACTTTTCTGCCCGTTAAAGCAGATGCAAGAGCCGTAGTCATTGTAACACCCGCTGAAGGTCCGTCTTTGGGTACTGCACCTTCGGGAACGTGGATATGAATATCCTTGGTTTTATAGAAATCCTTATCAATACCTAATTCATCGGCTCGACTTCTTATATAAGTTATAGCCGCCTTTGCGGATTCCTTCATAACATCACCCAAGGAGCCCGTTAGTTCAATTTTACCGCTGCCCTCAAGAACCGCAACCTCTATCTGCATCATTTCACCGCCAACAGAAGTCCAGGCAAGTCCGTTTGCAGCACCTATCATATCATCAAAATCGAGTTTGGTTGTTTTATAACGGGGTGTACCGAGATATTCGTTCAAAGATGCGGGGTCAACAGTTACTTTTCCCTCAAAGCCTTCGGCGAATTTAACCGCAACTTTTCTGATTATTTTTGTAATAGTTCTGTCGAGTGTACGTACACCCGCTTCTTTTGTATAATCGGATATTAAACTTCTTATTGCACCGTCGGTAAATCTTATCATACGGCTATTCATACCGAAATTCTTTACCTGCTTAGGTACAAGGTGTTTCTTAGCAATGGCAAATTTATCCTCGGCAGTATAACTGTATAACTCAATTACTTCCATACGGTCGTAGAGAGGTCCGGGAATCTGAGAAGCATCATTTGCGGTAGTAATAAAGAGAACCTTGCTTAAATCAAAGGGAACTTCCACATAGTGGTCGGTAAAAGTATTATTCTGTTCACCGTCAAGAACTTCGAGCAAAGCGGATGACGGGTCACCCTTATAATCACTGCCTAATTTGTCAATTTCATCAAGTAAAATCAAGGGATTGGCAGTTTCCGCCTGTTCAATAGCGGTAATTATTCTACCGGGCATTGAACCAATATATGTTTTTCTGTGACCACGGATTTCCGCTTCATCACGGACACCACCCAAGGAAATGCGCACATATTTTCTGCCCATTGCTTTTGCAAGAGATTTGGCAATGGATGTTTTACCAACACCCGGAGGTCCTACAAGGCACAAAATCTGTGCATTGGCATCGGGAGCGAGTTTCTTAACGGCGATAAGTTCAATAATTCTCTCCTTTACCTCCTGAAGTCCGTAATGGTCCTTATCAAGAATTTTACGTGCCGCCGCAACATCAAGAGAATCCTCGGTATAAACACCCCACGGTAAGCTTGTTACCCTTTCAAGATATGTACGGGTTACGTTGGACTCGGGGCTACCGGGCGAGGTTTTAATGAGTCTGTCGCATTCTTCGTAAAGTTTCTTTTTAGCCTTATCATCAATGGGTAACGCAGATACTTTTTCCCTATATTTATTTGCTTCCGCAACAGGTGAATCGTCATCGCCAAGTTCTTTGGAAATAACCTTCATTTCCTCACGAAGATAATACTCTCTTTGGTTTTTATCCATTCTTTCCTGAACTTTATCTGAAATTTCAAGCTCAAGCCTCAAAACCTCGGTTTCTTTGGATAAAATACCGCAGAGCATTTCGGCACGTTTCATTACGTCAAGTTCGTTGAGAAGCTTCTGTTTATCAGAAATTTCAAAGTGAAAATGACCTGCTATATCATCAGTTACGTCTGAAATATTTTCTTCTTCAAGGATTGAAAGAAAAATCTCGGGCGCAATTCTGGGACTGACAGAAATATACTCATCAAACTTTGATTTAAGGGTTCTTAAAGTGGCAATAGTAAGATTATCGCTATCATCAGGATAAATCTCAGAAACCCTTTGTATTACCGCGCGTAATGAAATACGTTCTCTTGTAACCTCTTTAACACACGCTCTGTAAAGACCCTCAACAACAATTTCAAAATTATTACTGTCGGCGGAGCCTGAAATCTGCTTAATTTCAGCAACAACACCAACCTCGCTTAATTCTGAAAATTTGGGGTCTTCTATTCTTGCATCCTTTTGAGAAACGAGGAAAATCTTTCTGTCCTCAGTTTCAATTGCGGATTTTATTGCACGTACTGATTTTAATCTGCCCACTTCAAAACTCATTGTCTGCTCGGGGAAAATAACAAGATTTCTAAGAGCAAGAACGGGTAAAGTTTCGGGCTGATAGATTTTTTCTGACATATTAACTCCTGTAAAAGCACAGGGTGAAGTACCCATAAGATAAATCACCCTGAAATTAGTCGGTTTTAAACCGCTTTATTATTTTCTTTAGGTTTTTTCACGTAAACGGGTTCACTCTTACCGTCTACAACATCTGCAGTAATTTTTACCCCTGTAATTGACGGGTCGGATGGTACACTGTACATAATGGGAATAAGAATACTTTCCATAATGGAACGAAGACCACGGGCACCCGTTTCCCTTTCGATGGTAAGCTCGGCAACTCTCTTAATGGCATCATCAGTAAAATTAAGCTCTACTTTGTCCATTCTAAGAAGGCTTGTATACTGCTTCAAAAGGGCATTTTTAGGTTGAGTAATAATATTAACAAGTCCGTCAACATCAAGATTTTCAAGGCTTGTAATTACGGGAATACGACCAACAAGTTCAGGAATAAGACCAAATTTAACTAAATCCTGAGGAATAACTTTAGCATACATATCCATGGATTTAAGTTCGCTCTTGGAGTGAAGCTCACCGCCAAAGCCTAAAACAGTCTTACCGAGTCTGTCTTCAACAAGTTTTTCGATTCCCGAGAAAGCACCACCGCAGATAAACAAAATCTTTGAAGTATCAATCTGAATAAATTCCTGTTGAGGATGCTTTCTGCCACCCTGGGGCGGTACATTAGCAACCGTACCTTCAATGATTTTAAGAAGCGCCTGTTGTACACCCTCACCACTTACATCACGGGTAATAGAGGTGTTTTCGGACTTTCTGCCGATTTTGTCGATTTCATCAACATAAATAATACCGTGCTCTGCTTTTTCAACATCAAAATCTGCCGCCTGAATGAGTCGGAGAAGTATGTTTTCAACGTCCTCGCCAACGTAACCTGCTTCGGTTAATGTAGTAGCATCCGCAATAGCGAACGGTACTTCAAGAATTTTAGCAAGAGTTGAAGCAAGTAATGTCTTACCGACACCGGTAGGACCGAGCATAAGCACGTTACTCTTATTAATCTCAACATCATCGGGTGAATTGCAATATATTCTTTTGTAATGGTTATAAACTGCCACACTTAAAACCTGTTTAGCAGCATCCTGACCAATAACATATTCATCAAGAGCCTGTTTGATTTCAACAGGTTTGGGGAGTTTTTTGGCAGGCTTGGTTGTTACTTTCTTTTGTTGATTTGAGGATACGCCCTCAACAATATCCATACAAAGCTCAACACAGGCATCACAAATAAAAACACCGGGACCCGATATCATTCGTTCAACCTGATCGGCAGTTTTGCCACAAAAGGAACACCGCACCTTTTTTTCTTTTGAATCATCTCGTGCCAAAAAGAGCACCTCCGTCAAGGAATCAATCAATAAGTAAGGTTTATCACCCTATTATCTTTTTTCGATAATTTTATCAGCTATACCGTAGGCAACGGCTTCCTCTGCAGCAAGCCAATTATCACGCTCGGTATCTGCAAATATTTCTTCAACACTCTTGCCTGTGTTTTCGGCAAGAATTTTATTCAAACGGTCTTTGGTCCTCTTGATGTGGTCAGCCGCAATAAGAATTTCGGTAGCCTGACCCTTAGCACCGCCGAGAGGTTGGTGAATCATAACCTCAGCATTGGGGAGAATGTAACGCTTACCTTTAGCACCGGATGAAAAAAGGAATGCACCCATAGATGCCGCCATACCCATACAAATAGTAGAAACATCACATTTGATGTACTGCATTGTATCATAAATAGCAAGACCTGCGGTCACGCTACCACCGGGGCTATTGATATAGAAATTTATATCCTTTTCAGGATCCTGCCCCTCAAGATAAAGCATCTGAGCAACAATTATGCTTGCGGTAGCATCGTTTACTTCATCTGAAAGAACAATGATTCTGTCATTGAGAAGTCTTGAAAAAATGTCGTAAGAGCGTTCACCACGATTTGTCTGCTCAACAACGTAAGGAACAAGTGCCATAATGTTAACCTCCTAACAATAGTAACAGGATGATTATTGGAGTGTTTTAACTAATTTAAACACTTCGCAGAAATATACATATACCGCCTCAGCAATTACTGTGGCGGCATGATTTCAATTATTCAGCATCTTCTGCCTTCTCTGCAGTTTTCTTAGCTGTTGTCTTTTTGGTTGTTGTTTTCTTTGCGGGAGCCTTTTTTGCCGCCGGCTTTTCTTCCGCAGCAGCGTCATCTGCCTTAGGAGCAGCTTTTTTCTTTGCACCTGCAACTGCAGTATCTTTTACGATATCCATTGCTTTTCTGCAAGCAAGGTCAGCCTTAACGTCATCAGCAGAGATGAGAGTTTTGATTTTTTCGATAGGCATACCGTATGCATCTGCGTAGGTTTTAAGCTCGGTATCAACATCTTCATCAGAAATTTCGATATTTTCAAGAGTAGCAACCTTTTCGAGAGCAAGACGGAGTTTAACCTGTTTTTCGGCACCTTCTTTATAGCTGTCACGGAGTGCGGCAATATCCATACCGAGGTACTGAAGATACATATCAAGCTGAAGGCCCTGCGAACGGAGTCTGTATTCAAACTCGTTAATCTGGTTGTCGATTTCTTTTTCAATCATTACTGCGGGGATTTCTGCAATAACGTTATCAACAAGAGTATCCATTACTGCGCTTTCGAATGCACGGTCTGCAGCTGCTTCTTTTCTTGCTTTGATTTCTTCTTCAAGATGTTTTTCGTAATCTGCAACAGTGTCAAATTCGCTTACATCTTTAACGAACTCATCATCATATTTGGGGAGTTCTTTCTTCATAATCTTATGAAGTTTGATTTTGAAAACAACTGCTTTACCTGCAAGTTCTTCTGAGCCGTAGTCTTCGGGGAAAGTAACGTCAATATCAAATTCCTCGTCAACTTTGTGACCGATAACCTGCTCCTCAAAGCCGGGGATAAAGCTACCTGAACCAAGTTCAAGGTCATAGCCTTCGCCTTTGCCGCCGTCGAATGCTACGCCGTCAAGGAAGCCTTCGAAGTCGATTGTTGCAATGTCGCCCTTTTTAGCTGCTTTGCCTTCAACTGCAACGAGTTTTGCGTCTTTTTCAAGAGCTTTTTCAACTTCTTCTTTGATTTCGGCTTTTTTAACTGTAACTTTTTCTTTTTCTGCTTTGATACCCTTGTAAGCTTTAAGCTCAACTTCGGGTTTAACAGTTACTTTTAATTTAATTGTGAAGCCATTTTCACTGATGTCAACGATTTCATCGTCGTGAGGAGCTGCAACAGGCTCAATACCTGCTTCTTTAACAGCTTCTTCGTAAAGAGCACCGTACTCAGCGTCAATTGCATCATACCAGAAAGCTTCTTTACCGTAATAGGTTTCAATAATGTGCTTGGGAGCCTTACCCTTGCGGAAACCGGGAACATTGTATTTGCCCCTTGTTTTTGCATAAGCCTTTGAAACTGCCGATTTGAAAGCATCGCCCTCAAGAGAAATTTCAACCGCATATACGTTTGTTTCGATTTTTTCGCAAGACTTTAAACTCATTTGAATAACATCCTTTCATTTGCGAACATTTAATAAACATATTAACTGCGAAATTATATCATAATAATCCGCGAATTTCCACTGTTTTTTAAAGAAATTTCAAATATTTGGTAAAATAAACCCGATATTTTTAAATTCCGGCTTGTTTTTCATTAAAATAATCGAGGAACTATTAATTTCGGAGTGAATCTCAGGTAATCCGCTGACACGAGATTATAGGAAATACCGTCACTTTCTATCTTAGCACACCCGGGTGCAACAAAGCCGTGAAGATGACCGAAATAGCAATGTTTTACGGAAAACTCCTTTAAAACGTCAATTAGTTCATCACATCGTTGAACTTCGTTTATGGGCGGATAGTGAAGAAAGGCGATTATCTCACCGCCTAATTCCGAAGCCGCCTTTAAAGATGTACGAAGACGACCCGCCTCGCGAAGTATAACCTTATGCACATCCCCTTCGGTATCGTCATAAAACCATCCGCGGGTTCCTGCAAGAGCAAAACCTTCGACAGAATAAGCATTGTTATGAATTATCTTTATCGAATCAAAACCATTTTCATCCAAGAACTTTGTCATTTTTGACATTGTGTTCCACCAATAATCATGGTTACCTTTAAGGATATATTTTGTACCGTTCAAAGAATGAAGAAACTGAAAATCCTTTTTTGCCTCATCAAAATTCATTGCCCATGAAATATCGCCGGGAATAACAACGCTGTCATTTTCCTCAACCACATTATTCCAGTTATTGGCAAGGCGCTCTGTATAATCAGTCCATCCCTTAAAAATATCCATAGGCTTGTCGACGGATAAAGAGAGATGTGTGTCACCGATTGTAAATAACGACATCGGAAACCGCCTTTCTTAGATACCTAACATTCCGAATACAACATCTGCCATAGTCTCTTTTGCAGTAACCTGAGTAAATCTTACCTGCTTACCTTTAAGTGCAGAAAGCTGTTCGGGTGCTTTAAGAGAAGATATTTTTTCAAGTGCATCAACAGTAGCAAATTCATCGTCATAATCTGCAGAATTCTTTTCAACAGCAGAAAGAACTGCTTTTGAAAATTTAAAGGGTGATGCGGTAGATGCTACAACAACAGGTGTTTTATCCCCTGTTTTTTCAATATATGCGTTGCAAACATTAAGAGCAACTGAGGTATGTGTATCTGCAAGGTAGTTATAATCATTATAGGTTGCTTTAATTGTTTCGGCAGTTGCATCGTCATCACAACAACCTGCACAGAACACATCTTTAATAAGGGCTTTGACATCGTCAGAAACGGTGTATTTACCCTCTGTTTTAAGTTTGCCGAACCAATCGTTTATAATTTCATCATTTCTGCCACAGAGGATATAAAGAAGTCTTTCAAGGTTACTTGAAATAAGGATATCCATTGAGGGTGAAACAGTTGTAAAGAAGCTACGGTTTCTGTCATAAACACCTGTTTCAATAAAGTCAGTAAGTACATTGTTGGCGTTTGAAGCACAGATAAGTTTATTAATGGGTAAGCCCATTTCTTTAGCGAAATAAGCCGCAAGAATGTTACCGAAGTTACCTGTTGGAACAACAACATTAATTTTGTCACCGAATTCAACTTCACCACTGTTTACCATATCACAATATGCGGAAACATAGTATACAATCTGGGGCGCAAGTCTGCCCCAGTTAATGGAGTTAGCGGATGAGAACACAAGATTGTTCTTTTCGAATCTGTCGAGAATTTCTTTATTGGTGAAGATGTTTTTAACACCGGTCTGACAATCGTCAAAGTTACCGTAAACCGCACAAACACCAACATTGTTACCATCCTGTGTAGTCATCTGCAATTTCTGCATGGGGCTGACACCGTCATTGGGATAGAATACAAGAATTTTTGTACCCACAACATCCTTGAAGCCTTCAAGAGCCGCTTTACCTGTGTCACCGGATGTAGCAACGAGGATTACAATTTCTTTATCCTTAAGATTCTTCTTAGCGGAAACTGTTAGAAGATAGGGAAGAATCTGTAAAGCCATATCCTTGAATGCACAAGTGGGGCCTTTGAAGAGTTCAAGTATATTAACATTATCGTGAAGATTAACTACGGGGGCTACAAACTGGGAAGCGAATTTACCGTCTTTATATGCACCCTCAACACAATAATCGAGTTCATCTTTTGTAAAGTCGGTAAGATAAAGACCCAGGACTTTTTTAGCACGTTCCTTGTAATCAACACCGCAAAGTGCCTTGATTTCGTCGGCACTGAGGTGGGGTATTGACTCGGGAATATACAAACCGCCGTCGGGAGAAATACCGTCTGTAATTGCCTTGGAGGCAGTTACTTTTACATTATTATCTCTTGTTGAAGTATATAACACAACAAACACATCCTTAGATTTTAATCATACTTATTCATTATCGATTAATTTTACCAAAGGGTGCAATAATTGTCAAGCATTTGTAAAGGGATATGCAGTTTTTCCGTTAGAAATAAAGTTAAATATTTTCAGAATACCGTCAAAGAAGTTCAGTTTCTTTACCTCGGTTCGAGAAAGTATTTTGTATTCGTCTATAATCTTATCATCAAGGCTCACTTTTACCGTGCCGAGAGTCTGTTTTTCGGAAACGGGTGCATCAACGTTTTCTGATATTTCCACGGCAATTTTCACCTTTTCTTCCTGACCTTTCTCTATAAGAACAGGTTGTATCTCAGGGAAAACAGTTTCAACAAAGTCACGTCTTCCCGAATTTACTTTAACTTTATCATATTGTTTTATATCAAGTTCGGGGGTATGTAAAGTATAGTTTGTAAATCCCCAACTCAATAAAGCTTTGGCGGTATTGAAGCGGTCATTACTGTTTTCGCTACCCATTACTACCGCTACAAGGTGAAGACCGTCCCTTTCGGCACTGGCAGACACGCAACACCCCGCCTTAGCGGTTGTACCCGTTTTAAGACCCGTTGTACCATCATAAAACCTTACTAATTTATTTGTGTTTACAAGCTCCGTTTCGCCGTTTCTTAAAGAATCCATCCAAACGGTTGTGTAATCGATTATAAATTTATGCTTAAGTAATTCAGTGGACATAATCGCAATATCACGGGCAGTTGTGAGGTGCTCGTCGGTAGTATCGTCAAGACCCGTAGCATTTACAAAATGAGTGTTTTTCATTCCCAACTCCTTTGCCCTTGCATTCATAAGTGCAATAAAGGATTCTTCGCTACCCGAAATATATTCACCGAGAAGCGTTGCCGCATCATTGGCGCTGCCTATGACAGTTGCTTTAAGCAATTCATCAACCGTCATCACTTCTCCTTCTTCAAGCCATATCTGCGAACCGCCCTTTGATGCTGCATTGGAAGAGCAAGAAACCTTATCTGCAAGAGTTATACGATCCGAATCTATCGCCTCGGCAACAAGAAGCATTGTCATAATTTTGGTTACGGACGCAGGAAACAATTTAACGTCTGCATTATATTGAAGCAAAACCTCGCCCGTAGAAACATCCATAAGTATGGCAGACTTTGCTTTGATTTCAACAGGCATTTTACTTGCATCATCGCCATTGGGAATATTCGATGTAAATGTTGAGGGAACCTGACCCTCGTCATCATCATTTGTTTTTTTGTCGGCACAAAAGCCTACAACGGACACCTGAAAAATAAATACAAAAACAAATAAAATAATCATTAACCTTTTCACACAAATCACCTTTTCATATAGTATTTCGTAAATATATATGACGGAAAGAAATGCAAAATTCAAAATTCAAAATGCAGAATGCAAAATTATCAGGACCTGCGGTCGGCAATTGTAAATTGTAAGTTGAAAACGGTAAGCTTTAAGGTAATTTTATAAAATTGATACTCACAACTCACACCATTTTCAATGGAAACGAAATGATAATTTCTATATCTATTTCTGTATCTATTTCTGTATCTTTTTCTATTTCTATATCTATATCTTTATCGGTATAATTCGTATAGAATCGTATACAAAAATATTCAGTCGTATACGAACGTATACAAGTTGCAACTTTTTAATATCAGCTTTACCATAGAACTCCTCTCTTCTGCAAAAAATGCAGACGGAAACAACTGTTTCCGTCTGCTTCACAAATCCGATAAGCGATATATTTTAAATAAAATGCGATATATTTCACTTCGTTCAATGCGATATGATATAAATCCTTATTATATCGTGCCGTAAGGCACATATCGCTACAAAGCGTAAACGCTTTGTATTATTCACAAACAAGACATACCCATCCGCCCTGTTCGACTCTTCGTGATACTTTAAGTCCTGCATCTTCAAGGCTTTGACAAACCTCATCTGCTCTTGTATCAATTATACCTGATGCTATAAACTTAGCACCCGGTAGCATAAATGCTCTTACCTGTGTACTGAAAAGTTTAATAATATCAGCAACTATATTAGCCACAACAATACTGTACTTGTCGGTAACCTTATCTGCAAGGTCACCGCAGACAAACTGCAAATTTCTCTCATCAATTGAGTTCATTTTTGCGTTTTCTTTTGCGGTTTTTACCGCAACCTCATCAATATCCACACCGAAGCCTTTATTGGCACCAAGGAGCATTGAGGCAATTGCTAAAATACCGCTGCCACAACCGATATCAAGAACCGTATCTTTCTCAGTTACGATTTCATCAAGTACTTCAAGGCACAATCTTGTAGTATCGTGAGTCCCCGTACCGAAAGCGGCTCCCGGTTCGATATTAAGAACCGCCCTGTCACCTGCATCATAATCATCAATCCAAGTGGGTCTTATGAACAGTCTTTCACCGATAGGAGTGGGTTTAAAATAAGCCTTCCATTTATCTGCCCAATCCTCTTCGGAGCAACCGTCGGTTTCGATTTTATAATCAATATTTTCTTCCTGTAATCTTTCGGATAAAAAGGATATGGCTTCAGAAGGGTTCATCCCCTCCTCAAGGTAAATATGAATTATAGATTCCTCACGATTTTTCTTGAGCAAATCCTCGTCAATAAGGTCAATGTGAGCAATTTCCCAGGCTTCATCCTCAAGATTACTGTAATCCTCAATATAAATACCGTAAGGCACGGTCATTACAGCTATGCCGGAGGCTTTTTCGGTATCGCTTGTAGGAACAGAGATTTTAACTTCAGTATACTCCATTACGCACCTCAATATTTGTTATGTACATCTTCGGCAAAGCAAAGACAATCTTTAATTTCAAGAACTGTCCCGTCATCAAGCACGGCTTTACCGCTGAGTCTACCGAAAACCTGATGTTGGTCGGTTATAATGAATTTAACATCAATTTTAGCCGCACGGTCAAGAATGGGTATGAACTCCATTTCAAATCTGCCGTCACTTGAAGTAAATGTCCAAGGGTCAGTATAGCCCGACTCAGGGATATTGAATGTCACATCATCAAGCTTATGGCATTTGCCGTCATAGAAAAGTATATTTTCACTTGCGGCGGTTGTATCACCGAAGCCGTAACCGATATTGAAGCCAAAGGGCTTGCCGTTAACGGTCATATTACCAGAACCCCAATACCAGGTATTATCATATGTCCAAACGCCCCTGCCCCAATCAAGAGTACCATAGTCAATTTCAGGGTTAAGTTCATAAGTTACGCCGTCATATTCAATTGTACCACTTGCTCTCATACAATTGATTTTCTGATTGTAATAGAAAGCAGTTTTCTTTTCCTTCCAGGGAGTTGCAATAACCATTGTATCCATAGGAGGTTGAGCGAGTGTAATGTTGCACTTAAGGTCTTTTTCCTTGTTGAATTTCTTGAAATCGCAACGAAGAACGCGCTTGTTTTCTCCAACTGTAAAGGACATATCAAGTCTTTTGTCCTTATACTTTGTAACACCCGAATCACTTGAAACAGGAAGATGGAATTTACCCATAGGAAATGCATTAAGGATAGTTTCCGTATGCTCCCAAGGATTAGCGCCTAAATCAAGGAATGACGCGGACTGTAAACCTATATAGCCGTCGTCGGAGATAGTAAAGGCAACTGCGATATCGTGTTCTTCAGAAACCACAAGATAATAATCCCACTCTTTAATTCTGAATTTAGGAGCTTTTATATCGTCACGAGAATACTGTTGGACAAGCTGTTTTGACCAACCGGGTTCACGCAAAGAACCATCTTCTTTTAAAAGCTTCTGAACATTTGTTACTTCATGATTTCTCATATTGTCACCCCATCTTATTCTTCAATAATGTTAGCCTGAGGCTGAACATCAATTCTACCGTGGTTGTAAAAACGTCTGTTATCGAGCATCCATAATCTGTTTGTAAAGCCCCCTACCTCAACATCTTTAAGAGCATCCGCCATTTCGTAAATATTGGCATCAAACATATCAAGTTGCGAAAGGACTTCCGCCTCAATGAAACCGGGTCTTACTGCAGCACCGAATTCAAGTTGACCGTGATGTGAAATAAGCATATGTTGAAGAAGAAACTTCTTTTCACTCGTTACATTTAATTCATCACATTTCCTGCCTACATCCTCGGCACCCATTACAAGGTGACCAAGAAGCATACCCTCTAAAGTGTGACCATCAACCACACCCGCATCATTAAGGCTATATTCGCGGATTTTAGCAATATCGTGAAGTACCGCCCCCGATATAAGAAGTTCACGGTCTATACAGGGGTAAATACCGCAAACACACTCCGCAAGACGCACTATTGAGAGTGTATGGTAAAGGAGACCACCCAACATTGCATGATGAAGTTTTTCTGCCGCAGGGAAGGTCACAAGTGCCGTCTTATTATCTTCAATCATAGAAAGCACAACCGCATTAAGTTCCTCATCACTAAAACCATTAACAATTCCGATAATGGTTTCGAGCATATCCTCGCCCTTACAGTCAGCAGATTTCACGAAGTCGGAAAGTTTCACTCCGTCCTCATCATTTACTGCTCTGATACGTTGTATAATAAACTGGTCGTTACCGTTATACTGTTGCAACATACCGCGGACTTTTACAATTGTATTAACCTTGGGCATTGGTGTATTTTCCTCGCGGTAGTCCCACATTTTAGCGTAGATTTCACCGTCTTTATCGCCTAAAACTGCATCAAGGAAAAATGTACCGTTTTTAGCACTCTTTTTATCGCAACTTTTCACAAGGGCAAAACCCTCATAAAAGCCTGTTTTTTCATTTTTTTGAAAGTTCATAAATTTACTCCTTTATAATTGAGTTTATAACAAAAGAACTCATAAGATACCCCGCAACAGGTGGCGTAAATGAAACTGAGCCCGGTACGGATGAATCGGTTTTCACCGGTTCTTCCTTTGAATAAATCACGGGTAATTTATTTACACCGCGTTTTTTAAGTTCCCTACGCATAACACGAGCCAAGGGACAAACGCTCGTTTTAGAAATATCGGCAATTTCCAACATTTCGGGGTGAAGTTTATTACCCGTTCCCATGGATGAGATTATATTAACACCCATTTCTTTCGCTCTTACGGTAAGTTCAATTTTAGCAGTAACGTTATCAATACAATCCAAAATAAAATCATATTGACTTAAATCGATACTATCGGCAGTTTCGGGTAAATAAAACAAGTCATATTTGTGGATTATAATTTCGGGATTTATAGTCAGAAGTCGTTCTTCAACCGCATCAGTTTTCATTAACCCCACCGTCTTATTGGTTGCTATGAGTTGCCTGTTGATATTAGTGATATCAACTACGTCTTTATCCACTATACCAATAGTGCCTACCCCCGCTCTCGCAAGTGCTTCCGCTGCCGCAGAACCGACTCCGCCCAAGCCAAAGACAATTACCGAAGAATTCTTTATTAAATTCATTTTATCCTGACCTATGACCCTTACGGTACGGGAAAATCTTTCGTCCAAA
Source organism: Acutalibacteraceae bacterium (assembly GCA_045592665.1). Taxonomy (GTDB): domain Bacteria; phylum Bacillota; class Clostridia; order Oscillospirales; family Acutalibacteraceae; genus DTU089. Next base: position 29,610 of record JAZNVE010000066.1, on the reverse strand, counting down.
AACTCACCAACTTCAACAAACAATTTATTTATTTTTATTTTATAATATTAATAATGAAAATGTCAAATAATATATGAAAATTACCCCAATATTTTTAGGGAGGGCGTAAATCATATGAAAAAACGAATCATATCTCTTATTCTGACATTTAATTTCTTGTTTTTATTTTTATGTGGCAGACTTTTTCAACTTTCTTCCACACCGCAAACCGTATCTTTACAATCAAGTTTAAGAGTAAAGGAAATTGATATCTCGAGAGGTATGATTTACGACCGTAATATGAAACCTTTGGTAAACACAGAATACACCTATACTTTTCTTATAAAACCATCTGCATACACAATTAATTTATTAAAGGAAAGAAAGTATGACGAAAATACAATAGAAAAACTTGAAAACGGAAATCTTGTATTAATTGAGAGTAAAAACAATCGGGAATTTAACGAAAACAACTATATAAAAAGTCTACCCGTTTTCGAAAGACACCCGGACAACTGTGCCTTGCATATTATCGGATATACCGACTACGAAAATAATGGTGTAAACGGTATAGAAAAGTACTATAATGACACTCTTACAAAAAGCGGTGGCACACTTAGTATTGCATACTCCGCAGATGCTAAAAACAGACTCCTTATGGGTGAAGATGTTGAAATAAGAAACACCGCCTATTATGATGGTGATGGAATAGTTTTAACAATAGATAAGGATATTCAAAAATTTGCAGAAAACGCACTAAAGAATAACAATATTAAAAAAGGTGCCGTAATTGTACTTGATACTCAAACGGGCGGTATTCTCGCCTGTGCATCCGTCCCCTGTTATGACAGAAATAATCTTGAGGACTATATAAAAAGTGAAGACGCACCTTTTCTGAACCGAGGTTTTTGTGCATATCCTGTTGGCTCTGTTTTTAAATTAGTTACCGCCGTATCAGCAATTGAAAATAACATTTTCTTACCCTCATACACATGTACAGGTAAAATCGAAAAAAGCAATAATATTTTCAACTGTAATAAAACAGAGGGACACGGTACAGTAGATATTACACAGGCAATCGCTCAATCCTGTAACCCATATTTTATAGAATTAGGCACAAGAACAGGTGCTAAAAATCTTTTGAACACTGCAGAAGCTTCCGGTTTCGGAAAAAGCACAGATTTGGGAAACGGCAATTTTACCGATTCGGGAATTCTACCCGAAAGCAGCGACCTGAATAGTGATGCCGCCATAGGAAACTTCGCTTTTGGTCAGGGTAAATTCACCGCGACACCTTTGCAAGTTGCAGTATTTTTAAATACCGTTGCCAATGATGGGATTTACAAAGAACCATATTTAATAAAGGGTTCAGTTAACAGTAACGGTGCTTTTTCACCCGATAATAATACATCCGAATACCGCGTTTTTAAAGAAAGCACCTGTAAAATACTGAAAGACGCAATGTTAAATACAACTAACGAGGGCACGGGTAAAATCGCATTTTCTTCTCTTTTTAATTCCTGTACCAAAACCGCTACCGCTCAAAGCGGACAGTACGATAAAGATGGTAACGAAATTAAAATATGTTGGTTCACGGGATTTTTCCCAGCTGAAAACCCCAAATACACAGTATGTGTAATCAAAGAAGACGGTATTGCAGGTGGCTCGGACTGTGGACCCGTATTTAAAGAAATAAGCGAAAACATCTATATAAAAAGCAAAACCCCGTCATAATTGACGGGGTGAAACTTTATACATATACTTTATGTAATTAAGCCTCTGCTTCTTTTTTCTTGTTGAAGCAATCGCTGCAGTAAACAGGGCGATCCTCACGGGGTTTGAAGGGAACTTCAGCAACACCGCCGCACTCTGCACAAACTGCTGTGAATTTCTCACGCTCGCCTCTCATTGCCTGCTTACGGGCATCACGACATGCCTTGCAGCTCTTGGGCTCGTTTACTAAGCCTTTTTCTGCGTAAAATTCCTGTTCGCCGGCTGTGAAAATAAATTCGTTGCCGCACTCTTTACAGATGAGTGTCTTGTCTTCGTACATTTTTGCTACCTCGCTTGTTAATGATGTTGCCCTCTAACGGAATTGCACCGCCACCTTTGGTGAAGGTTTCGGATAAATTCCGCAACCTAACAACGCTCTGCTTTTAAGCTAAGAGGACATAAATTTATGTAAAACCGAATCACTCGGTAAATACATCTTTTAATTTTCGTCTGGCACGTTGAACCGCATTGTCAACTGACTTAGGAGTCATACCTAATTTTTCGCCGATTTCCGCGTAGGACATACCACCGGCTTTAAAAAACACAACGGTCTTTTCAACCTCCGAAAGAGACACCTCACAAGCACTAAGAACCTCGTTGAGTCTTTCGGTTGTTAGAATTTGCTTCAAAGGGTCCTCGGTGCTTTCGAGCCCCTGCAAAGCTTCGGTGGTATCGTCGATTGGAATATCATCGGACGCATTGTAAGCGGCAGTATTGATACTATTACGCATACACACAAACGCATACGCTTCAAAAGGAACACCCTTTTTAGCGTCGTATGTTCTTACGGCGTTTAAAAACCCGAACATACCCTCCTGAACAAAATCGTCGGTATCAAGATACGCGGCGGTTGTATTAATATAACGCGTATTGAGAAAACGACGAGCCAGAACATCAAAGGCGTATTCGTCGCCATTCTGGGTTAATTGTACAAGTTCTTCGTTAGTGAGCAGAGCATATTCAGAATATTTTTTACTCAACATACCACCTCAAACTATTACTGTACAATTTTCCTTAGAATACCACACTTTTGTTATTTTGTCAAATAATTTTTGACAATACAGTGTATTTTTTGTTGAAAATACAAAATATTTCTAATTTCGACATAAAAAACTCCTCGATTTTCAAAAATCAAGGAGTTAATTTTCTATATTCTCATATTCAGTATAAACTGTTTTATCTACCTTATACCATGTCCCTTTGATTTTCATACACCAAAAATCATTATAACGACTGGTATATGTCCCCTTTTCGCCTTTAGCTACAACATCAACACTGATTATTTCAACCCGCGAGGGAAATTCAATATACGAAAAGTTGTTTTCAAGTACATCCTTAAACACTTCAATTTCATTTTCGTCAAGGCTTTTACTTGAAACCACACTATAAGTCAATTTATAATCTTCGCCACATTTCTGCTTGTAAAACTCATGACTTGTAGTCATCGGAAGAACCATCTGTTTATATGTTTCATCCTCTGCAAAGTAGCGGTTATTTAATTTGTACTCTTTTATATTATCATCAAATAGAGCATAATACATATCCGCATTTTCAGTCTGAGTGGCTTTCACAAAATTCTTAATAATTCTTTCGGGTTTTGACGCGGTAAAAGTTGATGTAAGAAGGGCGGCAATTACTAAGACTACTGCAAAGCAAACTAAAGAAATAATTACACTCTTCAAAGAAAACCTGAATTTAAAACTTTCTTTTTTTACAAATTTTGAGGGTGCTTTCTTCTTCGATGAATCAAGTCTGGCACCGCAATAGGCACAATTTATAAAATTTTCAGGACTTTGCTTATGACATTTTTCGCAGTACAAACTTAATCACCACCTATCATCAAAATAAAAACCGTAGAAAGATGAATCCTTCTACGGTTATATTTGTGTATAACGGATAAACCGTATTAATTCTTAAAAGAATTATTCAGCTGCTTCTTCTGCAACTTCAGCTACTTCTTCAGCTACTTCCTCAACAACTTCTTCAGGAAGAAGTGCGCGGATTGAGAGGCTTACTCTCTTTCTTTCGTCGTCGATATCAGTAATTTTAACGTTTACCTTCTCGCCGATTTTAAGAACATCTGCAGGTTTGGAAACGTGCTTGTTAGCAATCTGAGAAATGTGGATAAGACCGTCAATACCGGGCATAATGTGAGCAAATGCACCGAAGTCTGTGAAGTTTGCAATTTCAACTTCAACTTCTGAATCAACGGCATATGTTCTCTTGAAGATTTCCCAAGGATTGTCCTCAAGTTTCTTGTAGCCGAGAGCAATCTGTTTCTTTTCGGGGTTGAGAGATTTGATTGTAACCTCAACTTCGTCGCCTACGCTAACAACCTCTGAGGGGTCTTTGATTCTGTTCCATGAAAGTTCAGAAACGTGAATCATACCGTCTACGCCGCCGATATCAACGAAAGCACCGAATTTCATAATAGATTTAACAACACCCTTACGAACTTCGCCTTCCTGAACTTCAGCCCAGAATTTTTCTTCATTAGCTTTTCTTTCTTCTTTAAGAACGGCACGGATAGAACCTACTGCTCTTCTTCTCTGTTTGTTAACTTCAATAACTTTGAATTTAACAGTTGTTTTGAGAAGGTCTTCAAGTTTGTCGTTACGGCTCATAGTTGCAAGAGATGCAGGAACGAAAAGACGAGCATTCTTAGAAACTACAATAACACCGCCACGAACGATTTCGGTAACAACACCTTCAAGAATTGTGTCTGTACCTTCTGCTTTAACGATTTCGTCCCAAGCAGCAATAGCGTCGTAACGCTTTTTGGAAAGCATTGTAACGCCTTCCTGGTCGTTGGTTTTCATGATGATGAGGTTAAGGGTGTCGCCGACTTTAAGTTCAGCTTTGGGATCTGCGTTCGGGTCATTGCTATATTCACCATAGGGAACATAGCCGGTCTGCTTCCTGCCGATATCAACCTGTATCTCTGTGGGAGATACACTCAATACTGTACCAACAACCTTCTGGTCGCTGTTCATACTGTTGAGTGATTCCTCTAAAGCTGCTGCAAAGTCAAATTCATCAGTAGCTGCTGCAGAGTCCAGCACTTTCTCCTCCTCAATCATTTTGTTTTCGTTTACAATTTCGGACATGGTTTCAAGTACCTCCTTTATAATACCGGCGGGAGTAGATGCACCCGCAGTAAGACCAATTGAGTTGTACTCCCTCAGAGGAATACCATAAAGCTCTGAAGCAGTTTCAACAAGAAATGCAGGACAATTAACCTCGCACACACCAAGCAATTTACGGGTATTGGAGCTATGTCTGCCACCAACTATAACCATAGCATCGCTTTTGCGTGATAACTCGGCGGCTTCGTTCTGTCTTTCTTCGGTCGCACTGCATATTGTATCAAATATTTTCGCATTTGTACATAGTAAATTTATTTTTTTTACACTTTTTTGCCATTCTTTTATGCTAAAAGTGGTCTGAGAAACAAAAATAAGTGGTTTTTCTGAAAAAGAAGGATGTTCCGAAAGAAGCTCGTCGATTTTTTCTGCATTACTAATAACGTATGACTCGCCTTTTGCGCAACTTTTTATTCCTTTAACCTCGGGGTGATTTTCGTCACCGGCAATTAAAGTAACAACATCTTCGGATGAATTATCAAGAACAATTTTATGAATTTTCTTAACAAAGGGACAGGCGGCATCAATAAATTCACAACCGCTTTCCTCTACCTCTTTAAGCACTTCCTGAGTAACTCCGTGTGTACGTAAAACGAGAATTGCATCCGGCTCAACCTCGGAGGGAGATTCAACTACTTTAACTCCCCTTTTAGCCAAATCCTCAATAACTTGTCCATTATGAATAATAGGACCGAGGGTCGCAACCTTGCGACCTTCTGATGCAAGTTTTTCAATTAATTTTATTGCTCGGTCAACACCGAAGCAAAACCCCGCCTTTTGGGCAAGTGTGATTTCAGCCATTAAAGTCGCTCCTTTATAACCTTGAGCATATATTCAATTGAGCCCTCAAGGTCAAGGTTTGTTGTATCAACAAGAATTGCATCATCCGCTTTTTTAAGAGGTGCAATTTCACGGTGAGTATCCTGATAATCTCTGAGTTCAATATCTTTAAGAATCTCATCAAAAACCACAGTCTGACCTTTTTCGATAAGTTCTTTATATCTTCTTTCAGCTCTTGCTTCGGCGGAAGCGGTAAGGTAAATTTTAATCTGGGCATCGGGAAGAACAACCGTACCGATATCACGACCGTCCATAATGCAGTTATTTTCTGCCGCAATATTTCTCTGTAACGAGAAAAGGAATTCGCGAACCTTAGGAATTGCGGAAACATTGGATGCCGCCATAGAAACCTCGTTTTGTCTTATAGCTTCAGAAACATCTTCATCACCGAGGAAAACCCTCTGCTCACCATCAATAAAACGAAGTGAAACATTAACTCCTTCAAGGGTAGGTACTACTTCTTCTTCGGATTTTGTATTTTTGCCCTGTCTTAAAACATTAAGACCCACTGTTCTGTAAAGAGCGCCTGTATCAACGTAAATAAAGCCTAACTCCTTAGATACTTTTTTTGCTATTGTACTTTTACCTGCACCTGCAGGACCGTCGATTGCTATGTTAATTGCCATGGATATATCCTCCTCAATTTATACTATTTCCTGCAAGATGGCCTGTTGAAAAGGCAATCTGCAAATTAAATCCGCCCGTGTATGCGTCAACGTCAATAACCTCACCCGCGAAATAAAGACCGTCAACAAGTTTACTCTTCATAGTTTTAGGGTCAATTTCCGAAACACTGACACCGCCCGAAGTAATTATAGCCTCGTCAATTGGTCTGAAATCAGTGACGGTTAACCTTATATCCTTAAGAAGTTCAACTAAAGCCCCACGCATTTCTTTTGTAACCTGATTGGATTTAATATTACCGTTCAAGCCCGAAAGTTTAACCACAATTGGTATCATTTTACGGGGTAACATGAGGGCGAGTGTGTTATAAAGATTTTTATTTGAACACTCCAACAAATCACGTTGAATACGCTTATCAAGTTGCTCGTATGTTAAAGCAGGTTTAAAGTCGATATGTATTGTGTACCTGCCACGCTCCATATTACGCATATGGGACGATGCAGATAAAATCATAGGACCTGACACACCGTAATGTGTGAAAAGCATTTCGCCAAAATCTTTATAGACCTCTTTATAGGTTTTATTATCTTCAACTCTTATTTCTACATTCCGAAGAGAAAGTCCCTGAGCATCAGTACACCAACCCTCGTGACATTCAAGGGGTACAAGGGAGGGTTTAAGGTCGGTTATTGTATGACCCACTTGTTTTGCGAGAGTGTAACCGTCGCCCGTTGAACCTGTCGCAGGATAAGAAATACCACCCGTTGCAATAAGCACGTTTTCCGCAAAAAACTCTCTGCCGTCGTCAGTTCTGCAACCTTTTACCGCACCATTTTCCGTAATAAGTTCTACAACTCTACCCTGTTTTCTCTTAACACCGTTTACGGTAATGAATTTATTAAGTGCATCAACTATATCAAGAGCTCGGTCCGAAACGGGAAAAACACGGTTTCCTCTTTCAATCTTCAGCGGAACGCCCATTTCTTCAAAAAAATCAATGGTGTCATCAGTTGTAAACCTTGAAAATGCACCGTAAAGAAATCTTCCGTTCACGGGTACATTGGCAATAAGGTCATTTAAAAGCGGACAGGAATTAGTAACATTACATCTGCCCTTTCCTGTTATTGCAACCTTGCGGGCTAATTTATCGTTACGCTCAATAAGTGTAACCTTCAAGCCCCTTTTTGCGGCAGTTCCTGCTGCCATAAGACCTGCGGCACCGCCGCCTATTACGATTAAATCCATAAATAAATCCTTTATAAAACAATTAGTTTGTCCGTCATTTCTTTACCGCATACCTGTGGCATGGGTAAACACAGGGAAAATATATCTCTGACTTTACACTCAAGTTCAAATATTTTCTTCGCGTTTTCATCAAGACATTTAATATCCGACGATTTTGAAACAATGGGTAAAGTGGCGGTGTTTTTAGCTTGTTTTAAAATTTCCGCCCCTTTTTCATTGAATCCAAGCACACGAATATACGGAACGGGAATATCAGTATACTCTTCGGTTATACCCAACAAAGCACAAAGAACAATTCTTCTGAGTCTTGAATGAGTATACCTCTTTGTTTTGACTTTTTCAAGTATTTCGGTTAACGTAACAGAATTACGAACTGCTTCAAAGAACCTAAATTCAAGCCCCTCACTCACATCAGGTATATTTTTGAAATCGTCTATACTCATGGTACGAAGTTTATATAAAATTGCATTTTCCAATTTAGTGAAATCAGCAGGAGCATTTCCCGACAAAACCGCTTCATTTAAAATTTCAAAAGATTCTTTGGGCATAAACTCTTTAAACTCATTACCGTTTTTTAAAAATGAACGTATTGCGGATGCAGAGCAGAAATCAACAGAAACTTCATTTGAATCGTGAGAAACACCCACCCTTTTTATTGCTATGGGTTTAATGGAAAATTTGTTTTTATCAATAGCCTTTATATACTCAACACCAAGTAAATCATTTGGTGAAGAAAGAGCATCAGCAAAAGCATCACCATACATATCACTAAGCGCTTTCTGTCTTGCAGTAGGAAAAGACAATCCCTCACTCAAATGATTTTCAAGTAAAGGAGAAAATTCCTCGGTAGTAATGGCTTTAGCGCATTTGGTAAGGCACTCAACATCACCGCATTCAGACCCGAAGCCTAAAGCATCAATACACCCCATTGACCCTAACACTGTAACACCGCCCAAGGCAAAACGCTCGGCAGATGCAGTTGCATAAGGTACGGGTAAAGAAAGAACAAGGTCAACGCCATTTAAAAGTGCTGCTTTGGTACGTTCGTACGGTGACACACAAGCACACTCACCGCGTTGCACAAAGCTTTCGGACATTACCGCAGTAACGGTATTTTCGCCATTGGCTTTTAAAGTGTCAACAATATACTTATGACCGTTATGAAACGGATTAAACTCAGCCACAATACCATAATTCACGGTAACACCCCCTTAATTTGCTATTATATATTTTACTTTTACACTTGAAAAACAAAATATTAGTGGTATAATTATTACTTGGTAATTATTTTACACAATTAATGTGCGTTTAATTTTCCTAAAAAGAATTAAACGCTTTTTATTGGAGGTTTATTAATGAAAATTCTCGTAATTAACTGCGGAAGCTCCTCTTTAAAGTATCAGCTTTTTGATATGGAGGGCGAAAAGGTACTTGCAAAAGGTATCTGCGAATCCATCGCAACAGATATGAGCCACACAAAGGGTTCAACTTTTGACGGCAGAAGCTTTGACGAATACGTTGATATCCCCGACCACAAGGTTGCATTCAACATTGTTAAGGATGCACTTGTTTCAGGTGAATGCAAAGTTATTGATAGTCTTGATGAAATCAGCGCTATCGGTCACAGAGTTGTTCAGGGTGGCGACCGTTTCACAGAAAGCGTACTTATTGACGACGGTGTTCTTAAAGCAATTGACGAACTCAGCGTTCTTGCTCCCCTTCACAACCCTGCGCACGTTGTAGGTATTGAATGTTGTAACGAGGTTTTCGGTGCATCCGTTCCTCAGGTTGCTGTTTTTGACAACGCATTCCACAGCACAATGCCCGAAACATCATATATGTTCGGTATCCCCTACGAATACTACGAAGAAGACCATATCCGCCGTTACGGTGCTCACGGTACTTCACACCGTTTTGTTGCTTACAGAACTGCTGAAATCGTAGGCAAAGACCTTAAGGATTTCAAACTTATTACCTGCCACCTCGGTAATGGTTGCTCAATCACCGCTATTAAAGACGGTAAAGTTCTTGACACAAGTATGGGTCTTACTCCCCTTGACGGTTTCGTAATGGGTACTCGTTGCGGTGCTATTGACCCCTCGGTTGTTACATACATTATGGATAAGCACAACCTTACTCCCAAGGAAATGGACACAATTATGAATAAAAAGAGCGGTGTTCTCGGTATTTCAGGCGTTCACTCCGATGACAGAGCCGTTCGTGCCGCCGCAGAAGAAGGTAACAAGAGAGCAAAACTCGCCCGTGATATGCAGTGGTACCAGATTCGTAAATGCATCGGTTCTTACGTTGCAGCTATGGACGGTGTTGACGTAATCGCTTTCACAGGCGGTATCGGTGAAAACTGTACAGACCTTCGTGAAGATGTTCTTAACAACCTTTCATACCTCGGTATTAAACTTAATCCCGAAGCTAACGCAGTACGCGGTGAAGAAATCGAACTCACTCAGCCCGGTTGCCCCGTAAGAGCATTCTGCGTTCCTACAAACGAAGAGCTTGCTATCGCAAGAGATACAAAAGCTCTTGTTGAATAAGTTTCAAATCACGAAAGACCTTGATGGTAAAATATCATCAAGGTCTTTTTTATTGCAAAAAATATATTTTTTCTTTTTAGATATTGATAAATTTGTATCAAGTGATAAAATGAAGGTATAAATATTATAGAAAGCGTGAATTATAATGAAAAGAATAAGTTCTTTAATACTTATAGTCGTTTTTATATTACAACTTTCTATTCCCACGAATGCTGTATTTGCCCCCACCCCCGAGCTTTACCATTTTGAAAGTCAGGGTGTTGGTGAATACGGTTATGAGGATTTTATACTTGTTGATGAAAATGGTAATGAGGTAAAAAAAGCCGAAACATCATCAACAAAAGATGACCTTTTATATACTGTTAATTTACCGTCTTCCTATGACTCGAGGGATTACGGTTACATAACTTCCCCCAAAAATCAGGGTAGCACGGGTAACTGTTGGGCTTTCGGCACTATAAGTGCTTTGGAAACCGACAGTATCGTCAAAGGAATTGATGACCTTGAAACCGCAGATTACTCCGAGGCTCATCTTGTTTGGTTTGCAAAAAACAGTGCTACTACCGATACAACACACCCCACATACGGTGAGGGTTCAACCAACTCCGACCCCTACACAGGCTCTTCCGCAGGTGGTAACTGGCAATATAGCACAAACGCACTCGCCCGTTGGTCAGGTCTTGCAGAGGATAGCGACTACCCATTTTATCCGTACAATGCGACACAAATGGGTAACTATCCCGAAAGCCAACGTTATGATACGGGTAGCGGTATAGTTATAAACTCTACCGAAATGATGCTTGATAGTAACGATATGAAGCAATGGATTATGGAGCACGGCTCAGTTACGGCGGCTTATTACCATAATGATGCTTATCTTAATACTTCAACCTATGCATATAACTGCAATGCTACATTTACATCCAATCATATGATAACTATAGTTGGTTGGGATGATAGCTATTCAAGAGAGAATTTTTTAACTAATTACAGACCTGCTTCAAACGGTGCTTGGCTTGTAAAAAACAGTTGGGGTGAAAACTGGGGGCTTGACGGATACTTCTGGTTATCATACGAAGACCCTTCAATTAAGCAAAAAGTCGGTTTTTCAAGCAGAAGTGCAGGTAATGCAAAAAACAACTATACATATACAGCAGAAGGTTGGGTTTATACCATAAGTCTATCGGGCGTGTTTAAGTATTCAAACGTTTTTACCGCCAAGGATTATGAGGTTATTTCGGCTGTTGCAACTTATGCTTGCAACCCCAACACCGACCTTACAGTAAGCATTTATACTGACCTCCCCTCAAATTACACAAACCCGGCTCAGGGCACACTTGCGGCAACGTGGAGTACGCACATTGACAGAGAAGGATATCACACATTATCTGTACCCGAAAACACAGAGGTCTTGCTGGAACCCGATATGATTTATTCCGTCGTAATTCAGACAAGTTGCCCCGATATCGAAAAAAATCAAGCCCCAATGGAACATATAAATTATCCTGCGGAAGCAGGTGAAAGTTTCTTCGGCAGTAAATACGCCTGGTATGACAATACCCAATATAACTACGCCAACTATTGTGTTCAGGCATTAACGGTCGAACACGAACACGAATATTCTATAATTTCAAAAAATAATGAACACCCCCACACTACCACAAAAACCTGTTCAATTTGCAATGAATCGGTTTCTGAGAACGTATACGATAAGCTTTGTCCTTACTGTAACTTCACATTTACTGAAACTACATCCGACGAATACACTATAACCGACTACATCGGTCAGGGTGGTAATGTGTCAATCCCCGCAGAAATTGATGGCAAAAAGGTAAAAAACATCGGTGCAAACAGTTTCCGCGATACAGATGCAGTAAACACCATCTCTATAACAAACGGCGTAACAACTATCGGGAACACCGCATTTATGAATTGTTCGTCACTTGAAGGAATATATATTCCCTCAAGCGTTACGGATATCGGCTCACATGCATTTTACGGTTGCGATGAAAGTCTTATTATATACTGTCATAGCGGAAGTGCCGCCCATCAATATGCAATTGATAACAATATAAAGTTCTTCATAATTGATTTAAAAGATACTGAAGACACAACAATTGATTTAGCTAACAACCTGATAATCACAGAACTAAAAAATTGTACTGATTCAACCGATATAGTAAGCTTCGCTGATAGCACACAGGTTATCGTAAACGCAAGTTACACCAACTCTAATGCGGAATACTGCGGTACGGGAACAACCCTTACCCTTTTTGAAAACGGTGTTCACGTGGGTGATTACACGGTTGTAGTTGTGGGTGACCTTAACGGTGACAGCGTATGCGATGTACTCGACGCAAGTAAAACGGAAAGAATATCAAACTCCCATACCACTGCAACACTCTTAGAAACATACGCCGCCAACGGCGAAGTATCCGACACCATTGACGTAAACTCATACCAATATGTTGTTAATATGGCATTGGCAGGATAAAATATTATTAAATATAAGCGAAGACCTTGACGGACAATCCGCCAAGGTCTAATTATTTAAAAGTTTTCACATTGTTGCATATATACAGTAATATTTAAAAGTTTCAGCATCGTACAAGAACATCACCCAATTCGCATGGTATACTGAATCATCATCGCAAAAGTAATCGGCGTCATTCGTCATAATTTTTTCTTGATTGGGATCATAAACACAAACGTAACATTCATGATTTAAGAGACTTTTACTCAAAATTTCACTACCACCGTAAAAACCATCAAAGACTTTTATACCATAAAAAATATCTTCATTCATCAAGCTCCAATTACCATTTTCAATGTCTGAAAGAATTTCTTTTTGTTCAGTTTCATTCAGTTTATATACCCAGTGCATATATTCATCTATTGAAAATATTGTCGCGTGAAATTTACGTGGCAAATGGTCGCCCGCAGGTGTGTAAACCGGATTACCACTATCTGAAAAATCGGGAATACTGAATTCTTCACACAGGGGCTCATACACAAAATTTTCAAAAGCACCAATTATACCGTCTCTGCTCAATTCATACTCCGTTGAATTTATAATCAAACAAGTATTGTTTTTCCAGTATATATCCATATCACTGTACTCGCCCCACTCCCCTATGTACACACGCTCAGGGATATCGGAAAACTCACAAACAAATAAATCAATTCCCCTGTTTTCAAAAACATCCACCGTCGTATTACCACCGAAAGCCCCTTGGTCAACGTCAATTACTTGTGCATAATACCGACTATTCGGTGAAGGGATATCCATAATAACCGTACTGATACCGAAATTGTACAATAGCACATAAATAAATGATACAAAAACAAGTGCCGCAATTATCAAAGGTGTTAACACAGATAATATAATTTTACTTACTTTAAATCTGCTGATTTTAATATTTACCGCAACGGCATAAACAAGGCTTATTAGTAAACAAACCGCGGGAACTACCGAATCGCTTTTTATCAGGTAACATAACCAATTCACAAAACAAATCGGTATTGATAAACCGAACAAACAAAAGAATACTTTACCGCGGAAAAGATCTTTTTTAAAAAACACCGCAACTACCGAAATCGCAGAAATCAAAAGGTTTAATACTGCAAAAAGCGTGTAATTAAAAAGCGAAAATTCACAGCCGAGTAAGTAACCCATCAATATGCAAACAGGTAAAAATGCGTTTGTTATAACAGGGAGCAAACCTATGAATAACGCTAAACTCTTTTTAATACTCATTATTACTCCCCCCTGTTCTGACTACATACTTTGATGAACCACATAATAATAGTGTGTTTCGGTATCGTAAATAAAAAACAACCATTCATAACAATCGTTAGCCGTAAAATATCCATTGTCATTGGGTAATTCGATTTTATTGTCACAATCAAAGATATAGATATAACATTTGTGATTATTTATTGATTCATAAATAATACTATCGTCATCATAACTTGTGTGCTCTTCAACTATCATCACATCCGTATCGTTCACAAGACGCCAATTGTTGGTTTCTATATCTTTTTGCATTTCGTTTTGTTCTTCTTTATTCAAACAAAAAATCCAGTATTCATCTATATCAATAGATAAATATTGTTTGAATTCCTTTGCTATACCATCAGGCATATAAATATCAACCTGTTCAGTTATGTAGGAATCCACAGAGCCAAAAGAAATTTTGAAAGCGATACCAAAAACGAACGGCCAGAAAACAATATGAAACAACAGGCACAAAGCTATACATATAGCTATCTTTTTGTTCAGACTTTTTTCTTTATTTTTCACATTAATTTCCTTCGTCCTACCCTGTAACATTACAACTATAATCCTCTACCCAATATCCATAACAGTAATATTTACATCGTTCGCTATCATACAAAAAAATTATAACCTGCTCATCCAAAGGAAAAGAAAGGTCGTCTGTTATTATTTCATCATAGACATAAATACAGATATAGCATACGTTTGTTTTCAATTCTTCACCGAAAATATCGTAATAATCAACTTTTTCAATCAAATTATAATGATTCTCATTCATCAAACTCCAATTTCCTGACCCCAAATCATCAAGAACTTTTTGATTTTCATCCTCTGTCAACTCGTAAATCCAATACAAATTATCGTTAACGGATGTTATATCAACATAGTATTCATCAGGCAACTGGGTTTGCGGAGTGTAAACCACATTTCCCTCATCTGCATAATCCTTAACACCTTGCATACGACAAGAAAAGCTATGATACATACCCGAAAATTTATGATACATAGCTCTGCTTACAGAAATCAAAAGACTTGTTTGAACAATAACCAGGATTATACAAACAATTATAATAATAGTCTTTTTCGTTTTTGTCATTTTAACTCTTATTCTTTCCCCAACATTTTAGCGTAAATATTTGAGGTGATTTTTGAAACTATACAGAACACTATAGTTATTGCAATACCTATTGCTAAAAAACTGAAAAGTGAGCCGGATAATCTGAAAAAAGTGGAGTTATAATGAACAACCGCCCACACATAACAAAAAGCACTTATAACAAAAGTGAAAAGGCTTGAAAAATTTGAAAAAGTGCGTCTGCTCTTATACGATCTGATAAAGTACCAATTAGAAAGAGACAACATAAATCCTGCGGTAGGAACAATTACAGCAAAAGCCCATATACCGTTAGTAATACCGTAGGGCGTATAAGCTTCAAAAGTAATTGACACTGCTAAAATTGCAAACGAAACGAAAAGCAATATAGATTGCAATACCGATGCTTTCCAATCGGTTATTCTTTTTATTTTTTCAGGTACAAATTCCTCTCGCCCGTTATCCACCGAATCAGAAACCATACTTTCAAAAACAGATTTACAATCATCACACTCTTTTAAATGTATTTCAACAACCTTTGAACTTTCGTCCGAACAGCACTCATCAATATAAAGCGGAAGAAGGTCTTTTATAATTTCACAATTTGTTTGAACTATTTTATTCATTGTTGTTCCCTCATTCTTTCTATTAATTTTTGTTTTGCACGGTAAAATGTGACCCTTGCCCAGCTTTCACTTTTTCCGAACATTTTACTGATATCCTTTAAAGAAACCTGACCCAGAACAGTTAACATAAAAACCTCTTTATACGGTTCGTCAAGCTCATGCAAACATTTCAATGCTTGTTCGGTTAAGTCTTTTTCAACGAACTGTTGCTCAATATCAAAGTTTTCTGCAATTTTCTTCGCATCATCAAGGTTCCGATATTTTTTCTGTGTATTGTACCAAGCGAAATATGTATTCTTTGCAATCTGACATAGCCATACCGGAATTTTACTTTCATCACGCAAAGCACTTATATTCATATATGCACGAAAAAAGGTTTCCTGAGTTAATTCCTCCGCCAGAGCTTCGTCATGACAAAGTTTAAACAGATATTTATATATAAATACGCTGTATTCCCGAAACATCTTTTCAAAATCAGCCACATTTTCACCGCCTTCCGTTTATTAGATAGATAAAACTTAAATTCGTTACAAAAATTATATAAAAATTTTTAAAAAAGTTCAACATAAGAAAACAACGCATCTTTTAACAAGGTGCGTTGTCTGTATTCTTATATTTTCTTCTTTTTAAAAAGATTTTCCACGGGTAACTGTGCGAGGATGATTGCGAGGAACACAAGGGCACAACCGAAAATCTCGTTGGGAGTCAGTCTTTCACCAAAGAATGCACCTGCCAAGGCGGCAAACACGGATTCAAGGCTCATAATAAGACTCGCAACCGTTGGGTTTAGATTCTTTTGCGCTACAACCTGCAACGTAAAAGCCACACCCGATGAAAGCACACCAGCGTAGAAAATAGAGAACCACGCCTCACCAATGGCAACGGGGTCAGGTTCTTCAAAAATGAACATACCCACCGTTGAAATAATAGCCGCAACTCCAAACTGAACAAGAGAAAGCCTTACACCGTCAAGAGTTTTTACGAAATGATCCACAATCATTATCTGAACCGCGAAAAGGAATGCACAAAGTATCAGTAAAATATCGCCGATATTTATACCGCCCACCTGAGTAACGCACAAGAAATACATTCCTACGGTGGCTATTACAATACACACCCATAATATGGGTTGCACTTTTTTACGGAAAATAAGCCCCAAAAGCGGAACCATTAATATATAGAGTGTGGTAAGAAAGCCCGATTTTCCCACGCCCGCAAACATAATTCCGTACTGTTGCACCAAGGACGCGAGGCACACGGATGCACCGCAAAGGACACCGCCGACTAAAAGCCTTTTGGAGAAAAAGGTTTTATTTTCGCCGTGGTCACCCTCACCTATTTTCTTCCTGTTATTCTTATAAATAAACAGTGACACAGGGGTAAGTACTACTACCGCAAGGTATGACCTTAGAGCAAGAAAAGTGAAATTGCCAATTTGCTCAAGGCCTTCCTTTTGGGCTACAAAAGTAGTACCCCATATAAATGCCGCTAAAATAAGGAGCATTGATGCCACAAAGGATTTTGATTTTTTATTACTCTGCATTATTAAACCCCTGTTTCTAAAATAACAAACGGTATTCTATCATAATCTGTTAGTATTATCAACAAAAAACTGCCGAAAAATCGGCAGTTTCAGAAGTTTTCATTTTACATTAAAGCTTTTCGCACCATTGCCGCCCTCAACTTGTCCCGCTCAACTCTGTCAAGGGGTCTGTCAACGGAGAGGGATATGGTTGCAGGTTGCATATGAATCATCAGTGCCTCAATCTGGGCACAGTCCATATTGATTATGCCTTTAACGGCACCTAATCTGACAAGGGATATAAGCTCCATAAACTCGTTAGTATCAATAAGACGGGCATATCTTAACACACCATAGGCTCTGTAAATTCTGTCCTCTGTAACGGGGGCTGTGAAAAGTTCCTCACGGGCGGTTCGTTCCTGAGCGGCAATCTGTAACGCGATTGATTTAAGGTTTTCAATTGCGGCTTTTTCGGAAATACCGAGGGTTATGGTATTACTAAGGCGGAACATATCACCTTTTGCGGCGGCACCCTCACCGTAAGAACCCCTGAGCGAAAGACCCAACTTAGAAACAGTTGTAATAAGCTTTGTTATCTGGGATGTTGAAACAAGGCCGGGAAGATGAAGAACCACCGAGGCTTTCATACCCGTTCCGAGAGCCGTCGGGTCCTGAGTAAGATAACCCAATTTATCATCAAAAGCGAATTCAAGCTTACCTGAAAGTTCCCTTTCTATCTGACTCGCGGTACGATAGGCATCATCAAGGGCAAAACCCGCATACATAACCTGTAAACGGATATGGTCCTCCTCATTAAGCATAATACTTACGGCTTCATCCTCAGTTAAAAGCAATGCTCGTCCGTCACGCGAGGATGCAAACTCGGGACTTACAAGGTGACGCTCCGCAAGAGAAACCACCTCGGATTGTGACAATGTCTTCATTTCATAATAATTAAAATAATAATTATCAATAGAATCGGCGGCATTTTTGATTACCGCGTTTACTTTAAGTTTATCAGGAAGTGAAAGCCTACCCGGAAAAGGGAAAGAACGTAAATTTCGGGCAAGGTGAATACTTGTGTTAATAACAACATCATTCTGAGCACCCGTACCCAGATACCATTTAGCACACATCAGGCTTCCCCTCCCTTATTTGTAATAGCAATTATTTCATCACGGAGCTGTGCGGCAAGTTCAAAATTCTGCTCGGCAATAGCGTCCGAAAGTTTATTTTTCAGTTCTTCGACTTTTTCTTCCAAGGAAATACCATTCTGTAAGGCAGGTTTTGAACCTACGTAGGTCGCTTTACCGTGAATACGACGCAAAGACGGAAGAAGTTTATCGTAAAATACGCCGTAGCACTCGGCACAACCCATTTTACCGTCGGAAACAATCTCATCAAAATACTTACCGCAACCGGGGCAATAAGCACCGGAAGCCGTACCATCAGTTTTACCTAAAAGTTCACCGAACAACTCGCCCAAGCCAAGACCGAAACCCGAAAAAGCCTCGCCATAACCTAACGAACGGGCACAATCGGAACAAAGATGAACCTCGGCAGCACGACCGTTAATAATACGTTTCATGTGCATATTAGCTTCGTTTTTATTACAATTCTGACAAATCAAAATACTCACCTCAATCAGATAATGCACAAATATATAATTATTATACGATAAAAATATAATTAATTCAAGATAAAAACAGTCCACAAACTTACCTTGCGGTAAATTTGTAGACTTCAATTCAAAATTCAATTATAAAACCAACCACTATTGGTGTTAGTTGAACTTTTCATATATTCCAATCATAAGAAGCATTTTCATCCATAACATAATAGCTCTTCTTGAACCCATAACACCAACCTGCTAAGCCAACTTTTTGTTCAGATATTTCAATATAAATATCTATATCCTTGCACATTGGCTTTGATTTGATCGTTTCAACAAAACTTTCTGCTTTACTTAATGTTGTAAAACAACCAAGCAAATCACCACATTCTTGGTCGTGTTCTTTATAATATTTTACTTCATGAACGGCGTAAATATCTTTATTATTCATGCTTTGGGAGGTTTCGGAAGAATCTTCTGTTAAATCATCAATAGTAATTTCTTGAATATAAAAATTTTCCGGATAGTCTTCGAAGCCAGGTAATTTTTTATACTTGCAAATTAATTCTTTAGCTTCTGCCTCGGAGACAAAAAGACCTATGTCTTTACGCTCCATGCAATTTTCATATAACTCGTATTCGTGATAGAGATAATAAATTATCACTAGGATTCCCTCCTTTTACACAAAATTCAAACGATGATTTTGCGATTGATAATCACCTGATTGTAGATAATGCACAGATATATGAGTATTATACGATAAAAAGGAAACTAATTCAAGGTGGTAAAGAAATTGGTTGACGTATACGACTACCAAAGTGAAGAAAATCAGTAAGAGAACTACCCACCACCGCTACGCGGTTCCCATCCCTATTTCATCAAAGATGAAATAGGGATGATAAGGCTTCGCGTTTTAACAGCTTAAATTAAAATCGGCACGAAGTGCCCCAAAACTCCTCATTCCTAACTCCTCATTAAAAAAGCCATCTGCAACCGCAGATGGCTTTTTGTTAAAGTAAATCATCATCGCCGTATTCATCGTCGTAAAAAAACTCGTCCGAATACTCGTAATCGAAATCATCGTCATCATAATCGTCAAAATTATCGTAATATCGGGAATCACCCTTTTTGTATTTATCAAAATCAAACATAAAACTCATATTATCACACCTTTCAGTCACAATTGTTTTTGACACATTTATTCTGTTCTTAAAACTAAATGTTATACATTGTAACAAAAATATGTCATTTACATATTATGCATTGAAAGGGGGATTAAGAATGGGTTGCTTCTTCAATAACGGTAATAACTGCTCATGGATTATTATCCTTATTATCATCTTCTTGATTTGCGGCAATGGTAACGGTTGCGGTAACAACAACTGCCTCAGCAATGACTGCGGTCGTAACGACTGTGGCTGTGGCTGCTGCTAATTAAGAAAAAAAACGCGATGCCATCCAAAAGGATGGCATCGTTGTTTTATTCTATACCTAAGATTTCTTTTACACTCAATGAAACTTCCGAGAGTTTCTTCTCGGCATTTTCTCTTGAATCGGATTTAGCGGTAATATAAATCTTGATTTTAGGCTCTGTGCCCGAAGGTCTTACGATAACTGTATCGCCGCTTTCCATTCTGTACGAAAGCACGTTTGATTTGGGAAGACCGGTTTCACCATCGGTGGTTTTGCCTGTTTTGTAGTCCCCTACCCAAACAACTTTACTGCCACAGATTTCCTTGGGCGGGTCGTTTCTTAATGAGTCCATCATATCCGCCATTTTCTGCATACCTGCGGCACCCTCAAAGGCGTAGTTGTCGAGCTGGTTGAAGAAATAGCCGTATTTTTCATAAATACTGTTCATAAACTCCCAGAGTGTAATTCCCTTTGTTTTATAGAATGCAGCCATTTCACAGATAATCATTGCACCGTTAACCGCATCCTTATCACGGGCGTGAATACCCGTAAGGTAGCCGTAGCTTTCTTCAAGACCCAGGATATATCTGTCCTCCTCGCCCTTTGCTTCAAGCTCGGTAATACATTCACCGATATATTTGAAGCCTGTAAGAAGGTCACGCATATCTGCGTTGTATTCTTTACATATTTCACTGATAAGGGGTGTTGTAACGATTGTTTTAACAATAACGGGGCTTTCTGGAAGTGTGCCTTTGGCTTTAAGCTCTGAAAGGATGTACTCACAGAGCATTGCACCAACTTCGTTACCCGTCATAAGCTTATATTCGCCGTTATCACGTACTGCGATACCAACACGGTCGCAGTCGGGGTCAGTGGCAATCATAAGGTCAGCGGGGAATTCATCGGTCATTTTAAGACCTTCCTCGAACACCTGACGGATTTCAGGGTTGGGATAGGGACAAGTGGGGAAATTACCATCGGGTTTTTCCTGAGATTTAACCACCTGAAGCTCTTTAACGCCCAATTTTTTAAGAACACGGCGAACAGGTTTATTACCCGTACCGTTAAGGGGTGTATAAAGGATTTTGATACCTGATTTTTTAACAACATCTCTATTGATAGAGCAATCAAGAACGCAATCAAGGAATTCTTCTTTAAGCCAATCCTCAATATAGTCAACCATATCCGTTGCGAGAGCATCCTCAAAAGTCATACGTTTGATGCCGTCGAACATATCAACGCTCTTCATATAGCTATAAATCTTAGCGGCAGCTTCGTCAGTAATCTGGTAACCGGTGGGGTCATAGCACTTAAAGCCGTTGTATTTAGAGGGGTTATGACTTGCGGTAAGCACAATACCCGAAGAACAATGCAACCTTCTTACTGCGAATGAGAGCATAGGTGTGGGCATAAGTTCAGGGTAAATATATACTTTAATACCGTTAGCGGCTAAAACACTCGCGGCACATTCTGCGAAAACATCGGATTTAATACGTGAGTCGTAAGCTATAGCAACTGTGGGCTCGTCAAATGTTTCGTTAAGATAATCCGCAAGACCCTGAGTAGCTTGAGCAACGGTATAAACATTCATGCGGTTTGTACCCGCACCGATAACGCCTCTTAATCCACCTGTACCAAATTCGAGATTTTTATAAAAACGGTCAAGAATTTCATCCTCGTTACCTTCAACGGATATTAATTCCTCTTGTAAATCATTATCAAGGACAGCTTTTTCTCTCCATAATTTATAGAGTGCATGAATATCGTTCATTACAATCTTCCTTTCATTTCCAAATATAATTATTATATCACCAAAAATGCAAAAATCAATTATCTTATGAAATTAGTACGTATTTTAAGCTCATCCGCGGGTCTTTCTATTCCTTTGTTTTTACCCATTTCTATACATTTAAGAAGCCACGCCATATTTTTACCGAGGGTACGCATAACCTGAAGTCCCTCTTCATCCTTAAGTACATCCTCAGGCTTTGAGCCGTGAACCATATTCCAATAACCGGATGAAACTATGGGCATATTGCTTATAGTGAAGTATTTATTAAGAACATCAAAAGCAGCGGTTGAACCTGCACGACGACAACTGAGCACCGCAGCACCGGGTTTATATTTAAAGTTTTTACCGCCTGCATAGAAAGCACGGTCAAGAAGCGCACATATTGTACCAGAAGGTGACGCATAGTGAACAGGTGAACCGAAAACAAAACCGTCAGCCTCACTCGCTTTATCGATAAAAATATTGGCAACATCATCATTAAATATACAATGGCCGTTATTCTCGGCACATTTACCGCAACCGATACAACCTCTTACAGGCTTGTTGCCTAACCATAAAACCTCGGTTTCTATACCCTTGGAATTCAATTCTTTTTCCACTTCGCAAAGTGCGGTGTATGTACACCCCTTTTCGTGGGGTCCGCCGTTAACAAGTAAAACCTTCATAATCAAACCTCATTTCAATATATCAAGTATATCTTTTGTATCGTCTATAATATATTCGGGATTAAGTTCCGATAAAACTGTCTTATCACGAAAACCCCATGTTACGGCAACACAGGGAATACTGCAATTACGGGCGGTTTCAACATCAACCTCAGAATCACCTATATATACAGTATTATTCTTGTCCGAGCCTAAATATTCCATAGTGGCTAAAACCGAGTCGGGATACGGTTTACGACGTACCCCCTCTTTCTCGCCCGTTACAAAATGGAAAACACCGGGAAAATACTTTATCATAAGTTCCTGTACGGCAAAATCCGCTTTATTGGACACTAAAGCGAGTTTCACACCTGAGCTTTTCAAATCATTTAAAACCTCGGTTATGCCGTCGTAGGGTTTGGTTTTGTTGGTTGAATTACCTTTGTAGTGGGTTTTAAAATCATTAAAGCAATTATCGATTATTGCTGTATCTGTATTTTCCGGAACAGCTCGCTCAATAAGAAGCCTTATACCGTTACCAACAAAGCTCCTTACCTCTTCAACACTACGAGTTGGCAAAGCATTTTTAGCGAGTGCATAATTTACGCTGTCACTCAAATCCGAAAGAGTGTCAAGAATGGTGCCGTCAAGGTCAAAAATCACCGTATCAAACTTCATCTTCAGGTATCTCCAAATCAACAATTGTATATTCGTGCTGAAGCTTCGGTAAAACTTTTGACTTTAAATCAGCGGTACTGAATTTAACAGTAGCGGTATTAACACAAGGATGACAAGCAAAATACTCGTCGTTAAAAACATTCTTTTCAATAAGGAGTTCAACATTCTGCTCCTTATCAAACATAAGGGAAAGTACCGTAAGTGAGCCCGGTGTAACATTAAGGAGCTTTTCCATCTGCTCGCCACTCGCAAAGGACAAACGTGAAGAATTTATCTGTGCCGAGAGATACTTGGTTTTAAAGGGCATATCCCCCGGAATAAGGAGCATATAGAACTTTGTCTGTTGACGGTTGCAAAGGAGAAGATTTTTACAGATTTTAGCATCAATTACCTTCTCAACACCCTCGCAAAGCTCAATTGTAGCCGCTTCATCGTGCTCCGCTCGTATATATTCTACCCCGTTATCCTCAAGGAACAGGTAACTCTGCAACTCCTTTTCGGTGGCGGTTGTTTCGGGGTGAATATTAAATGTTTTTTCGTTTATGTACATAAGTTTTTCTCCGTTAGTATTTACACTTTATTTTAAGCGCGTTACTGACTGCGCTTCTCGACGTACCGTAATATGCTTTTACGCAATACTGATACGTTGCACCTTTACGGGGTGTTTCATCAAGATATTTAACTTTGGAATTACCTTTAACGGTAGCGATGGCTTTCCATTCACCCGAAGATGCTTTTCGGTAAACGATATAGCCTGTTGCACCGGTCACCTTGTTCCAATTAAGCAAAATACCGTCTCTGTTACTTACAACAGAAGAAACTTTTGGTGCAATAAGTCTTCTGACTGCAGAACCGTTAGCATTGTAAGAAGATACGTATGAGCCGTAGTAGGCTTTTACTGTGTATCTGTACGTTACGCCAGCCGTTGCTTTTTTATCGGTAAAGGACGCACCTGTGGTTTTGCCGAGATTGGTCCATTTTCCGTTACCTGTTTTACGGTAAACAATATAACCCGTTGCACCTGTAACCTTGCCCCATTTAACTGTTATTCCGCTACTGTTATTTGCGGTTGAGGTTATCTTCGGTGTTGAGAGGAAATATGTCTTAAGACCTGATGTATGTCCGCCGTAACCTGCTTCGTTATTTGCCTTTATGGTATAGATGTAATATGTACCTGATTTTGCGGTTTTATCAACGTAAGATGCGCTTGTTACACCGCTTGCAATTCTTGACCAACCGCCCCATTTTTTAGTTTTTGCGTTGTAAGTTCTGCGATAAACTATGTAGTTATCTGCACCGCTCACCTTACCCCAGGTCACCTTAACACCGCTTGCAGTATTTGCAACTTTACTGAGTTTGGGTGTTGCGGGTTTAAGTTGGGGGATTACTGCGGTTTCTGTATAGTCGTCACATTGGGTACAATCCCTGTGTTTACTACCCTCTGCATTTACGGTTGCCTTTTCATCAATAAGCCATTCGCCGCAAGTATGGTATGATGTTTCATAGTGCCAAGCTGCATTTCTCAATTCCGTATTATAAGTCATCATAGCCGGCAAAGCGAATAATGAAATTTCATCTGCCATCTCCTTTGTACCTTTATAAAAAACATACTTCAAGGAGGAATTTTCAAACACATAAAACATAACCCCTGATACACTTTCGGGAATTACAACAGATTCCAATTGTGTATCACAGAAAGCACGTGATGCAATTGTTACAATGCCGTCAGGTATTACGTAAGATTCTCCTTCTTTTGCTTTAGGATAACACATTAACTCAGTTTTGTCGGCACTGAACAAAACACCATCTGAAGATAGGAAATTTTTATTGTATTTGCTTACGTTAATAGTAGTTAATTTTTCGAGATAACAAAAGTAACCACCATTCAAATAATTATATGACACACTTTTCAACGATGCACCGATAGTCAATTCTTCAAGGAAATAGCTCTGCATCGCATTTGTACTTATTTTAACAACTGTGTCAGGAATAACAAAACTCTTGTCAGATTTACAATAAGGATATTTTATCAATTGGGTTTTATCTTTATTGTACAATACTCCGTTTTCGGATGAATAATACGGGTTATCTTCAGATACATTGATTGAAGATATAAAGAAGCCGTGAAAATACTCGTCCATCACATCATCATATCCTATAAGCAATTCCTGATCCCAATATATTTTGCCGATAACCTCAACACTTGAGGGAATATTTATTGTTTCAACATCGCGAGCATAATCAAATGCACCATCAGCAATAAGGCGGGTACCCTCACGAACATTACACTCAAAAGGTCCGATACCGCTAAAACCATCCTGACTGATACGCACAAGACAATCACCGATATACAAACAATCATCGACCCAATTGGAAGAATCGCGATAATAGCCGGTATCAGTAAAAGCGTTCTTACCTATACTCATTACACTATCGGGAATTGTGATTTCTGTTATACGGTAATAGTTGTAATCCGGTTCATCCCAATCGTAATCTTCAGGACTGCCAAACGCACAATCCGCTATGGCTGTTACACGGTAACCGTTAATATATTCGGGAATCTCCAATTTTGTTGAGCGCCCATTATACCCATAAATAGTCGCCGTTTTAGTTTCTTCGTGATATCCACATTCAAAGTTTTCTGTACTGCAAATTTCACAAACATTATTAACAAAAACATGACCTGTAGCATACTCACACTGAAGTTCCGTGTCGCAGTAGATACAATATTTATATCTGTATCCGCCGCCGGACTCACAACTATAAAAATCCTCATACACCCAGTCACCCGACGTGTGAGTGTCGGTTTCATAATGCCACGCAAAAGAAGTATAACCTGAATTATCTTTACTGATTGCATTAAACTGTTCCGCGGTGCCTGCATAAAAGCCACAAGGAACCCCCTCATACATATCGTATGTGTAACTAACCGCATCTTCGCTCATTTTCACAACACTGACAGGAAGTTTAATATCTCTGAAGTTGCCGAAAATGGCGTTTGAACCTATACTTGTTACCCCTTCTTCGATAACGATATCATATAAGTCATATCGTATAGAATACCAAGGAGCAACACCTTCGTCACCGGTCATATCAAAAGGAACAAAATCCCACATATCACCGGTACCACTGATGGTAAGGGTGTTATTTTCATAAGTCCAGGTAAGGTTATCACCGCATTTTTGGCTTGCCGCGTTAGAAACAACGGACAAGGGCATACTTGTGCATATACCGATTACCATTATTAATGAAAGCATAAGACTTACTGTTCGTTTCATAAAATTCCCTCCTGTTGATGTTAGTAAAGATTAAGTGTCTTTTCCGCCGCTTCGCGAAGGCAGAAGCCTGTTAAAACTGTGCCGTCGGAATTGTATTTTTCCGTAAGCTCCGCAAGTGCTTTCATATTCTCCTGTGTGGGGTTATTTCTCGCAACTAATATTGCATCAAGTAACTCACAACACATTGAAAATTTCCTTACCCACTTTTTAAGTTCTTTAAAGAGCGGTACACTTTCGTCCTTAAGCATTTCAAGACACTCGCGCATATTGGTGTTGTATTCATTAAATTCCGTAATTGCTTTTTCGTTCTCGCCACGTGACATAAGGAAATTAATATGTGCAAGGGTTTCGCTCATAAGTGCCGAGCTGTATTTTGAAAGACAAGAAACACCTAAATGGTCTGCAAAATACTTAAACGTCTCCGCTTTTTCACCCAACATCTCAATATGGGCATTTTTAAGTGATTCATCGGGATTATAACAAACGGGATTCCAAAGGTAATCCGCAATGGTCATAAGCGGTATTTTTGAACACTCGGCATATTCCATAACGTTTGAAATAAGACCTTCGCAGGCTTTATATAAATCTTTATCCCTACCGATAAGTGCACCAAGGTGCATTTCCTGGAACATTTCACAATCATTTACGGGGAAATTATCCCAGAAAAGAGGTCTGTGGTCGGTTGAGCGTAAAAGCTCCTGAGATTCTCTTACCGTCAAAACTCTCGAACAGATTTCCTGACCCGTCCAGAACATTCTTACATCCGAAGGTATACCCTTACCGAATTTTGAAATATAATAGCCGTTTTCATCACCGCTGTACTGCGTGGGACAAACAGTAAGCTTTATTTCACTATCAATGCATTTAAGTGCATTATACGTATCGTTTACAAGTTTAATATGAGCATCAACTATACCATCAAAGGTGCTTGCATCCTCTTCATACTGAAATTCCCACGGAATGTCATCAAGTAAAAGGCCGAATCCTTTTACGCCCATACTGTAAATACTCTTGATTTTATTAATAAGTAAACCAAAATCCTCCTCGGAGGTGTATTTATAGCTTAAACCGGGACCTACGCACCAATTAAAATCAAGAAAATTTTCTTTAGCTTCGTTAAAGAGCGTTTTTAAATTTTCGTATTCATCCTCGGGATAGGTTTCACGCCATTTTTCACGGTGATAATCATCATCCTTTGGAGCGTAAAAATATGTATTCATTCCGTATTTCGCCATAAGGCGCATAACAGAAAGTCTTTTATCATTCGCCCAGGTTTTTCCGTAAAAGCCCTCTATATAACCACGGGTTGAAAACAAGGGATAATCCTCACAATTACCCGTTTTTAATTCCCCTTGGTTTATAAGCTTGCAAAGTGTATTAAGTGCTCTGAAAACACCTTTTTCACAAGATGCTTCAATTGTAGCTGTATTATCAGTAACATCAATAATATATTTTTCATCGGTGACTTTTGAAATCTCGTCAATATAAGTTGTTTTTTTAGAATTTATTATTTTAACATTAACGTTATATTCACCATTGGTCTTTATGTTGTAAGACTCAAATATTTTTTCGGCAATATCAAGGCAATCACCCGATAAACAAACGGATTTTACCGAAACAACATCACCGTTCAAGTTATTCTTTTGTACCTGCGGATATATCATAAATGTTTAATTTCCTTTTTATATTTTTTAAGTAATTTATCGTTTATTTCGTCGCCACCGTCAATATTGGCACTTGCAAAATGCTCGGGTACAAAGCCATCGGCAACGCACATTTCAACGCATTGGGCAACTACCGAGTTCAATATAAGTGCCCCCGTAACAGTTGACGTGGGGCAAATCTTACCCGAAACGCCGTCAATTTCAACACAGGCATCGCCCACACAACCGAAATTATCGAGAGTTATATGGGCAATTTCACAAAGCCTTTTTCCGCTTTTGTGTCGGGAATCGCCACTCATAGTATGGTTCATATTAGTAAGGGCTATAACCGTTACGCCACGCTCTTTACAAATAAGAGCCATATCAACAATAACACCGTTTCTACCCGAGTTTGAAATAATAACGATAACGTCATCTTTCTTTATACCGTATTCATCGAAAAGGCTCTGAGCGAGTCCCTCCTGACGTTCTTTCTCGGTACTTTCAAAGGCGGATTCGTGTAACATCAAAGGCTCACTGAGTATGGGGTGGATTTTAACAAGTCCCCCTGCTCTATAAAAAAGCTCTTCCGCTAACATATGAGAATGACCCGTACCGAAAAGGTAGATATTATTACCGTGTTTAAGGGCATTTTTAAAAACTTCTGCAGTTTTTGTAATACTTTCTGCACCCTCGGTTTTAATCTTCTCTATGATACTCTGTACATTTTCAATGTACTCAATATATTTACTCATCTTGTTCCCTCGCTATTTTAAGTGCACCCTCTTCGGGCGGAATTTTTAGTAATTCGGTTTTAAGAGAGGGATATTTTTCTTTCACCGACTCAACAAAATACTCTGTGAATAAAGCGTTGTTTTGAAAAACTCCGCCATAAAGATACAAAATTGCACAAGAGTTCATTTCGTTAAGAAGTGAATAAACTGTTCTGAGAAGTTTATTGCACTCATTTTTAATTATTGCGATTGACACTGTGTCCCCTTTTTCCGCTTCAAAGGAAACACATTTTGCAAAATCGGCAATAATGTCTTTGGTTGTATTTTCGCTGTAAACTTTATCAATAATCCGGCGAAGGTTATCTGTTTCAAAATAACTTTGAGCACTCTTAACCAACGGCGAATCAAATTCATTTTCATCAAAGAGGGTTACGGCCTCTTTCAGACCCTCAACGGCTATTGAGTAAGCTGAGCCGCCGTCACCTATAACGTGACCCCATCCGCCTTTAGTATAAGTTTTATTGTTATCTTCAATACCCGTAACCATTGAACCCGTACCGCAGATAACAACCGCACGTGAAACGGAGCAATCTCCGGAAAAAAGGGCAACGTAGGTGTCACTATCCATAGTAATTTTATCA
>JAZNVE010000065.1:0-41211 GCA_045592665.1 Acutalibacteraceae bacterium | reverse complement strand
AGGTTACAAGCTTTCTCGTTCCTATTATGGGTGTTGCATATATTCTTGTAGCGGTGCTTATTGTAGTTTTGAACTTTAAGTTGTTACCCGATGTGTTCCCCACAATTTTCACCGAGGCTTTTGATATTAAGGCGATGTTTGGCGGTTTCAGTGGTTCGTGTGTGATGTACGGTATTAAACGCGGTCTTTTCAGTAATGAAGCGGGTGTCGGTTCAGCTCCCAATGCCTCCGCATCTGCCGAGGTCAGCCATCCGGCAAAACAGGGTCTTGTACAGGTTTTATCTGTATTTATTGATACAATTCTTGTGTGCAGTGCAACGGCATTCATGTGTATGTGCTCGGGTGTTGAGCCTACAAAAGAGCTTTCGGGTGCACCGTATATACAATTAGCTTTGAGCAGTACATTAGGAAAATTTGGTCCTGTATTCATTACCGTGGCAATGATTTTATTCGCCTTTACTACATTGCTCGGTAACCTATATTACGTAGACAAATGCATAATATTTATAATGGGTAAAATCCCAAGCAAAAAATTTATGCGTGTTTATTATATTATCGCATCTTTAGTAATCTTTGTTGGTGCGGGTCTTAGTGCAGATTTACTGTGGAATATAGCGGATATTACAATGGGCGGTATGACAATAATCAATATGCCCGTAATACTGTTTTTAGGTAAATACGCTTTCAGAGCCTTGAAGGATTACGACAAACAGCGCAAACAGGGTAATACACCCGTCTTTAAAGCTAAAAATATCGGATTACCGCATGATGTGGATTATTGGAAATAAGTAAACAGGACTTTGGTTTATGCCAAAGTCCTGTTCTTATATTTATAAACTATACTTTTTTCAGATCTGAAATAAGCTTGTCCACAGATTGATATCTGTTATAAAGTTGGGTTTCTGTACACTTTTTAATTATTTTTCCCAGCTTTCCGTTAGGGGTTTTTATAATGGGATGACAGTTTACCGTCAGTTCGTTCAGCAATACGCCTACAGCGTAAATATCAGTCGGCGGTACGGACTGATGTATCCCGTATTGCTCCGGCGCTGCATAACCCACAGTTCCGAGGTTTACGGTGTCGCTGGTTTCCTTGTCGGTTACAAGACGAGCAGCTTGAAGGTCTATCAGAACAGCATTGTCATCGGGTGTGATAATAATATTTTCGGGCTTTATATCCCTGTGAATTATTTGTTTCGAATGAAGAAATTTTAAAGCTTCGCATATATGGAGGGCATACTTAACGGTTTTTTTTGTATTTATGGTTGATTCTTTGAGTATATCTGCGAGAGAAATGCCATCAACAAAGCTTTCCAACACTAAAAGATATTCATCGCAGGAGCACACATCATATATTGAGGGCAGATTAGGGTGTAAGTAGCCTCTCAGTCTTCTGAATATGTGGTCATTTCTGTTTTGAGATTTAATAAGCACAAGCTTTTTGCTGTTATTTATATTTCTGAAAAGCTCGATGTGTGAATATTCGCTATCCTTAAATACAGTAACTGAATCAAATTCCTTCTCGAGGGTTTCTGAGATGTATTCTTCGTATGTATTCATCGGTTCTTAAACCCTTTTTCATTATGTTCTTCAAGCATTTCTTCAAGGTTGTATAGATTGAATTTGTGATTTAAAGCATAAATTAAGATGCTGTCGCGCTTAACTTTAGGGTAGAGAGGTGCCCAGTTGTATAGTTTTAATGCCCGCTGACAATCCTCAAGAGGAAGCTTCATAGCAATAAAGATTTTGATTATAGTATCACGTGAGGGGTAGTTATTACCGCCGATTACGCTGTAAAAATATGTATAAGCAATATCCGCCTTATTGATTATATCAACCTTTGACATACCGCTTTTTTCTATAACCTCAGCCCAATATTCTTTTAAATCATTACATACGAAGCTGTCCTGATTTTCCGCTAAATATTTGTCGTAGCTTATATTTTTTATATTCAATAATTCAAATAATTCTTCTGTTCTTTT
Organism: Acutalibacteraceae bacterium; assembly: GCA_045592665.1. Lineage (GTDB taxonomy): Bacteria > Bacillota > Clostridia > Oscillospirales > Acutalibacteraceae > DTU089. Next base: position 39,229 of record JAZNVE010000065.1, on the reverse strand, counting down.
ATATTTCACGTTTTTTCTCCTCAAGTTAAATATTTAAAAGTCTTTTATAATCAATTCGCCCTTAAAGTTTTTAGCTATTTGGTCGTATTGGGGGTGATCAGGTGCAATGTATATCCTTTTAAGGTTGGGGTAACAGTTGTTGTAGTATTTTGAATCGGGGTACTGCAAATAGCCACCGGAAGGTAACCACAGTTCTTCTAAATGAGGATTTGTTATGAAAGTGGAGCCTTTGCCGATACTTAAATAACACCCCTCAGGCAATTTGAAGACTTTATCGGTTTTACAGTAAGGGTAAATGCACTCGTAGGTTTTGTCGGAAGACATCCGCTTATAGAATAAAACACCGTCGTGAGAGAAGACGGTAGGGTGTCCATCTTCAACATTAATTTCTTTTAGTGCATCACCATAGTTCCAAGGAGATTTTTGGATATTTGAAACATTCTTGTGTATATTCAATACTTTTAAATGTTCTATCTCGCCGAGGTTGGTTGAGTTGTCGATTTTGGTGCACCAGTCAGGGAAGGTAAGAGTTGTATATGAGGGGTGATCCGTAAACCAGTAGAAGGTGGAGCCTTTGTAATAGGCGCCGTCTATCAATTTGTTGTTTGTTGAGCCGTCTTTACCTATATATGTTATAGGACATTTATAAGCAAAACCACCATCCATATGAACGCCTTTATTGTAGGTGACGATTTTAGTTAGTGATGATAAGTTGTTGAAGGCGTGACGATATAAAGTGACGGTATAAGTAGTGCTGTCATCAAAGTGAATTTCCTTTATTTTTGAATTGTTAATAAAACAATCGCTATATATGCCGCCTACCTTTTTGCCGTCAACGATGCAAGGGATTGTAACAATACTTGCGTTACCTACGTATTTTGTCAGACGGATTCTACCATCGGAGGTAGATGGGTTATTTGGATAAAGATCCTCATATTCAAAATAATAGCTTCCGCTTTCATTGGTTGTAACTGTGGTTGTACCTACGGTTGTTGCGGTTGTCTGTGTAGCTTTTTCGGTGGTTGGGGAAGGCTTAGCAGTTGTTGAGGTGGCCGTGGTATTGGGAGTTGTGGCGTGTTCCTCAGCGGTGGTCTGCTCGGTTGTGGTCGTTTCGTCATTATCACCGAAAACAGAGTCAACAATCTGGTCGAAAAACCCCTTCTTTTCGGTTGTTTCGGTGGTTTTGCCATCACTCGTATTTTTATTATTTGATTCTGAATTATTTTTCGTGTCAGAATTAAAAATTTTATCAAAGAAGCCTTTTTTTTCAGTAGTTGAGGGTGGGAGGGTTACAGTTTTGGTAACCTGAACTACTTGAAAAACGTCTTCACCGTTTTCGTCTGTAACTGATTCACCGTTTTCCTGTGTTACGGGAATTGTTTGAGTTTCGGTAATTATGGTGGTTTGTGGGTCTTGTACAACAGGCTCGGAAGAATTTGCATTTTTTAACGCTACAATACAAATACCCATAACAATTAAAAACAGAGCTAAAGAAGCGAGAGCGGTTAAAGAACGTTTTAATACACGTTTAGTAACCTTCGATTTGATTTTTGCGAAAAAAATGGTAACGGATTTATTCTTTTGCGGAACAACGGGTTGCTCAAAAGAATAAAAACAGCTTAAACAAAAATTTGCTTCCTCCGGTAATTCTCTTCCGCAACCGGGGCATTTTTTAGTCATAAATTTGTCCTCCCGCAAAGTACTCTCAAAGTTTAAAATAAAGGATTTTTCGATGGTTGTCAAGTGAATTCGACAAAATGATAACAGGTAAAATTTCAGCTTAAAAAAATCGTCGGAATTTCGCAAAAAACACCGGAAAGTTCGGTATTACAGAATAGATTTTCTCTTTTGAATGTGGTTTAATTAATTGTGTATATGCTATTGCGTTTTTTGTTGATTTAATTGAAGACAGGACTTTGGTTTTTAGCCAAAGTCCTGTTTTAATATGTAGTTTTATTTTGCAATTGTTTTGGTCTGGTTACCCTTATCCCATATGATTTCAACAGTTACAGGTATGTTTGATTCGACAGTGATAACAGGCTCGTCTTCGGTGTTTTCACGTGCTTCACAAATTAATGTGAGTTCACCCTTTGTGCCGAAGGGGTATTTTTCGATACCGTGTTTTTCCGTAAGGTTTACGTGCCAAGTGATTTTATTCTCTTTTGCATTGGGCTTAATACCAAAAACATATTCAAACATAATTGATATGGGTGAAAGCCCCGTCCAACCAACGAAATTGGGTTGAGAGGAACTACCTCTGAGTGCTTTGCCGTCAACTAATTCAGGGGCATAGTTTTCATAAAGAGTGTCAGTGTCTTTGAAAACCTCAACAACTGCGTCAAGGTGCGAACAAGCAATTTCGTGGGACATATCAAACTTACCGTATGCATCGAGTCCCTTTAAAACCATATAGTTGGTGGGAGCCCATACTGAACCGCACCAGTAACCGCCACGGGGGTTGTATTCTTCGTGGTCCTTTGAAAGGGTTGGTACACGGTGTTCTGTTTTAAATTCATTTTCGTTATTAAGGTGGGCTATAAAGTCTTCTGCACGGTTTTCGGGTACGCATTTTGCTAAAAGACTCCAGAACGCACCTATATGTTTAACACCATTAAATGTGTCATCGTTTTTAAGGTCATAATAAAACTTGGTTTCTTCATCCCAGAGCTTTTCGTTAATAACTTTAAATAGATGGTCTCTTTCTGCCGTAAGGTCAGCTACAAATTCGTTTCTGCCTAAAACCTCGGACATTTTTAGAAGGATGTTACAGGCGTTAAGCTCCTGCATACAAGCATCCACCCATATCATATGACCGTGACTGTAACAAACGTGGTATTTTTTATCAAGTCTGGGGCAGTTATCCATTCCGCAACCATATCCCGATGAAAAGTATGTGCCGTCACGCCAGGTGAAATGCTCCTGCATCCATTGGTGGTAAGCAATAAGGCAGGGGTAAACCCTTGCGAGTCTTTCCTTGTCACCGAAATTAAGGAAGTAATCCCATTCGCACCAAGCCATAACCTCGGGACCTGTTGATGAAGGGTCGTGACGGGGGAAAATGTCTTTACCGTCCTCCTCATCAATCTGACGGCAGATAAAACCGTCAACATGCTGATGGGCGTAGAAGTTATCAAAAGTTTCCTGAAACTTAAAAATTCTGTCGGCATATTTTCCGAACATAAGCATAAAAGCCGAATCCCACATAAAAAGACAAGCACTGAAAGCCGCATCAATATAACGGCTTACAAAACCGTTTTCCTTTGTGGGCATACCAAGATTACCGAAGGCGATTTCCCAAGCCTTCCAGTAGCAGTCAAGGTAATCCTTGTGATTATCCCACAAGGGTTGGGGGAGCTTGTTTTTTATATCTTCAAATTTAGGAATGGGGGTCATATCGGGTTCGGCACCGATAAATGAATTTTCCTCCATTAAGTCTTTGTCATCGTATGTGATTTCAGTGTTTTGTCTGAATATGCCTGCCATAATATTTATACTCCAAAATATTTTACTGCGTTATTAAATGAAATGTCCTGAACAACCTTGCTTAAGAACTCAATGTCATCGGGATACTTGCCTTCTTCTACAAGGTCACCTAAAAGTTCGCAGAGAATTCTGCGGAAATATTCGTGACGGGGATATGAGAGGAAGCTTCTTGAGTCGGTAATCATACCTACGAATTTTGAAATAACACTTAAGTTCATAAGTGTCTGCATCTGTGTACGCATTCCGTCGTAGTTGTCGTTGAACCACCAAGCGGAACCGAATTGAATTTTTGATTCTGCCTCGTCACTCTGGAAGTTACCGAGCATTGTACCTAAAACATAATTATCCTTGGGGTTAAGTGTGAAAAGAACAGTTCTGGGAAGACCCTTTTCGCAAAGCATTGCATCAAGAAGTCTTGAAAGATTAACGGCAATTTCATAGTCCGCAACGGAGTCAAAGCCTGTATCGGGACCTAATTTTTTAAACATAATGCCGTTGTTGTTACGCATTGCGCCGATGTGAATTTCCATACCCCAACCGAGGCGGTTGTACTCACCCGCCAGGAAGAGCATAAGCTCGGTTTTGTATTTATCAACTTCATCAGTTGTAAGTTCTGCTCCTGAGAGACGTTTTTTGTATATTTCGTTAAGCTCGTCTTCGCTTGCTCTTTTGTAGGGTACATAGGTGAAAGCGTGGTCGGAAGCACGGCAACCCATTTCCTTAAAGAACTCGATTCTTGAAAGCATAGCACTTTTAAGTTCAGTAAAACTTTCTACCTTTTTACCCATTACGTTTTCAAGGGCAACAACCCATTCATTGTAACCGGGAAGTTCGATACCTAAAGCCTTGTCGGGACGGAATGCAGGAAGCACCTTGCATTTAAAAGTTTTATCTTCTGCAAGAAGCTTGTGGTATTCGAGAGTGTCCGCAGCATCATCCGTTGTGCAAACATATGCAACGTTGCTTTTTTCAATAAGTTCACGGGGCGTAAAGCCACCCGCTTTTATTTTAGCATTTGCCTTTTCCCATATTTCGTCACAGGTAGCGGGGGAAAGGGGCTCGTAAATGTCAAAATATCTCTGTAATTCAAGGTGTGTCCAATGATAAAGGGGGTTACCTATAAGATTGGGCATAGCCGAAGCCCAAGCCTTGAATTTTTCATAGGGTGTTTTATCACCTGTAATATATTCTTCACTTATACCGCAGGAGCGCATACCCCTCCATTTATAGTGGTCACCGGCGAGCCATAAATACGCAATATCCGAAGGCTCTTTATTTTCATAAATTTCCTTGGGCTGAAGGTGGCAGTGCCAGTCGAAAATAGGTGTGTTTTCACAAGCGGCATAAAGCTTTTTAGCGGTTTCGGTAGAAAGGAGAAAATCCTTATCCATAAATTTTTTCATATATTTATCCTCCGAAAAGTTTATGTTTTTATTTTATCATAGCTGAATCATATTTGCAATTAAATACTTATTTAAACCCAAAAATTACAATAAACGGCACAAAAATTACAAACTGCCCATATTTTTAATCTCGTTTGCTATTATGAAATCACAGAGAGGGGATGAAAATATGAAACAACGCTCAGTATATTTTGACGAATACAAGATTTTTGGTGTGTCCATAGTGGCTTTCTACGGCTTAATGGCTCTGGATATTGCAGTTAATATTGTGTTTAGTGTAATTGTTGGGATGTATGATAACTTTGTGACCGAAAGTTTTAACAAGTTTTATGAAACAGTATTGACCACAACAGGGATTGCAACTTTTATCGCTGTAATAATTTCAGTTTTGTTGTTTTTAATTGTTATGATATGGTGCACTGTAATTTTCAAAAAAGATAAAGAAACTAAAATATTTTCTCATCCGTTAGTAATTATAAATCTCATACTCACAATTGCGTATCCGCTAATGTATGGTTTATGTTGCGTATGGTTATTCTTTATGACTTAAAAGGAGTTGAGTTTATGAAGACGTTAAAGAAATATAAATCTTTACAAGTTCTTATAGGTGTGTTTGCAGGTTGTCTTGTTTTATCCGTTGTTCTTTTACTTACAAGTATAGCCACATGGGAGCAATTACCCGATGAAAATCTGTTATCAAAAATAATACTTACTGTGATTCCTGTAATGCTTACGGCTTGGATGAGCTTTATAGCGGTTGCTTCAAAGTCGAATGGTCTGAAATTTCTTTATTACCCTGCATTTATAATAAATATGGGCTCCCTTGTATCGGCTGTTTTCTATTACATTATTGAGGATTCGGTATTCAGGCTCTTGTTTGCCTTTACTAAAACTCCGGGATTACCTTTCCATAACTTTGCTACGGCGGTTAGCGAAAAGTTTACGTATACCATTACTTATGAGGATTGGACTGATACATTCACTTATTTTGATAGGTTTAATGTGTTGATGGTTTTGCTTTTGTGTCTGTTTGTATCTCTTGTGGTGTATCAACTTTACAGGGACAATGATGAGCATAGAGAAAAGTTATCCCGCTGGAGGCTCCAAAATCCTGCAAGAGCCATTGCAATTTCTGTAATATGCTTCTACGGTACGTATATTGCCATGATAATGTTTTCTTACCTTGCAAGCGATTTAATAGAATTGACAAACGATATTCCAGTATTATACGATGTGATTTACAGGGTCTATGATGTTGTATTTACGCTGTTTTTCTTCAGTTCGCACGTGTTACTGTTATCGGCAATGTTAATAATTCTGCCAATTGTTATAACAATTACGCTTTCAATACTTTGTATTGTCAAAGCGGATAAAACATCAAACCTCCGTTATGTGTTTAACCCATTGGTTCTTTTAGCTGTGGGTATGTCAATTCTTGGCTCAGATATGATGTACTCTTTTGTGCTGTCGGGATTTTAAAACACAATTGAAAAATATATATCATTGTAGTAATATAGAAATATAAGCTTCAGGAGGTGGGGAAATGCTCAGTATTGCAATTTGTGATGATGAAAAGAATATCTGCGATTATTTAGAGAAGAGGACTCGTGAGTGTCTCGCTAAATACGATATGGAGGCTCGAATAGGTATCTTTGGTGACGGCACGGATCTTCTCGAGTATTGCAGGCAGAACCCTGTTTCCTTTGATATAATTTTTCTTGATATCAAAATGAGGACAATAAATGGTGTGGACTGTGCCAAGGGTCTTCGGGATGAGGGTGTGAACTCCCTTATCGTTTTTGTAACCTCTTCTGCTGAGTACGTTTTTTCGGGATATGAGGCAAAGGCTTTCAGGTATATCCTCAAAACCGAACTTGAAAATGCGTTTGACCATATTTTCGGGGAATGCTTAGTGGAACTCAAAAAACAGACAACGGACTTTTATACAATTCAGACACCATCTCTTGCAAAGAAAATACCCCTTGACGAAATCCTGTATTTTGAAAGTAAACTACGGTTAATAAAAGTACATACCAAAAACGAGGAAATATCATTTTACGGAAAATTGGATGAAATAGAAAAAGAACTTGATCAAAAGGATTTTCTTCGTATTCATCAGAGTTTTCTTGTTAATGCTACAAAAATCAAGTCATTAACTAAGGAAGAAACTGTGCTTAATTCAGGTGCAATACTTCCCGTGAGTAAAAGCCGAGCAAATGCTGTAAGAGAAGCGTATTTGTGGTCTAAAAGGTGATTGATATGTTACAATTTATTGAAACAACGTTGTTCTATCTCATAAGGCTTTTTTCGTCAACGGTTGATATACTTTTTGCTTTCCTTTTAATGAATGCGTTTTTTGATGAACGCTATAAAAGTAAACTACCGAAAGTCGTGGCATTTGTTTTAAGCGCAGGTGTACTCCTTGCACTTCAGGAAACGGGGCAAACGGGTAATATTAAAACGGCAGTTCAGATGATTATGATTTTCATAATAGCCTTGGTTATTTATGACGGTCAAAAACGATTGAAAGCACTTTTTTGTATAGTTTACTCTCTTTTTGTTGCTCTTTCTAAATTGCTTTCGTATTTCGCTTTTTCATTTTTTATCAATCAAATTCCCGGTATTGATGAAAAGAGTTTCTTTTACAGGATTTTAGCAATTGAATTACCCAACCTGTTTATGCTGGCGTTCATAATTCTTTTGGGTCTTTTTACAAAATCAAAAAACAAATCAGTACCTTTAAGATATTGGCTTTTGCTTATGACGGTGCCCGTTACCACTTTGGGTACTCTTACCGTTTATCAGTATTATTTTGATTTATTGCAGCCGGGCGAGGAGATTTATACATATATTATTATTTCAACAATTGGTCTTGTTTTTATAAATCTACTTGTGTTTATGTTGTTTTCAAAACTACATAATCAATTGGAAATGCAAAGGAATGCGGATATTCTCAGTACACAGATGCGACTTGAAAAGCAATCGTACAAGCGTATTGAAGAAAGCTATAATCACACAAGAGAATTACGCCACGATTTAAAAAATCATATTCTGTGTCTTAAAGGTATCGCCGAAAACGGAACGTCGGATGAACTCTTGGAATATCTTGAAAAAATGAACGATGCCGTTGAGGAGGCAACCTATATTTCTATGAGTCGTAACAGTGCCGTTGATGCGGTCCTTAACGAAAAACTATTGTATGCACAGAAAAACTTAATATCCACACAGTTTGATGTTACCCCGTTGGGAAGTAACAGTATTCCAGCGATGGATATATGTACTATTATCGGTAATGCATTGGATAACGCCGTTGAAGCCTGTGTTAAAATCGAAAATCCTAAGGACAGATATATTTACGTTAAGCTTCACGACTGTAATAACGAGCTTATAATATCGGTTAAAAATTCGTCAAACGAAGCACCTAAACGAAGGGCGGGAGCTTATGTTTCCACTAAAAAGGACGAAAAAAATCACGGTCTCGGTCTAAAAAGTATCAAGAGAACCGTTGATAAGCATAAGGGAGATATGCTTATCAAATACGAGGACTCAGTTTTCAATATTGTGGTTTCTTTGCCATATTAAAAGATAACCCCGACACAAAAGTGTCGGGGTTGTGTTTTATAACTTTACTTTAAACACAAGCTTGTGTGCTGTGTCTGCGTTTTCGCTTTTTCTGCAGGGTGCGTGAGCATCCTCGGGGAAGAATACTGCGAAATAGCCTTTTCTTAATTCGAAGAACTGACCATTGGGCGCGTCCATAAAAGCAATGTCGCAACCTTCTTTAAAGTCCTCGGTCACGTTGCATTCGTTTGTGTTAGCCCAACCGAAAACTTCTTCGCCGTCAACCATAACCTGAACATCGGCATATTCTCTGTGTGCCTCGTATTTCAAGGGGTTGGCGGGGTCAACGGTGTATGATGCAACATTGCACCAAAGGTTGTCGCCGTCAATATCAATTCTACCCTCTTTAAAGGGTGCTTCAATAAATTTTTTGTATTCGCTCTCTACTTTTTCAAAACCGGGAAGCTTGTCAAAGTAGATGCTCATATTTTCAACTTTGTCGTAAATCATCAGTCAAGCTCTCCCAACATACGTTTTCGTTCGATTTTTTCTTCCTTGGGAAGAGTGAAATTGTAAAGAACGGTCCAGATAATAACACAAACAAACAGAACGGCAATAAACCACATTGTTGAGGGAACTTCAAGACCTGTGATTTCACCGAGTAACATCATCCAATCAGAGCCTGCGAGGTTTGAAAGAGTTATTTCACCGTCAATAAAGGGTCTTGCCAAGTCACCGAAGGTTTTAAATAACATAACATTAAGACCACAACCAATTATGCTGAGGTATATGGGCACTCTGTTGTTTTTGCAAGCAAAAGCAGTAACGGCAACAGCTATAGCGCATATGATTATAAGCGCAAAAACTACTATGAAAACAATAGCTGCAGGAATAACAGGCTCAAGCACTTCAAGGGTGTCAGAGGACTCCCCACTTGCACCGAAGTTGCGGATTACCGACGCTATTGAATTGTCGGTAGGCGCAAATAAATCCAGAACAGAAATCTTTTCACCAATGGTGGACGGGACATTTCCTTCGTACTTTTCAAGTAATTCGGCGGCCTGGTCATTTTTCATCCAGGAGCCGATAAGGACCAGAGCAGCGGGTACAATGGATTCAAGGCTTACAGCTATAATGGGTGTGCAAATTGCAACAGCAATTACTGCAAGAGCCAGAATGGCGGCAACTGATTTATAAACATATTTCATAATTAATCTTCCTTTATATTATTTTTTCCAGGAGGAGTTAAGCTGAACTGTGCGGTTGAAAATGGGGTTTTCGGGGGTTGAATCTTTATCTGCGCAGAAATAACCGTTTCTCATAAACTGGAATGAGTCAAGGGGTTTTGCATCCTTTATGCTCTCTTCAATAAGGCAATCTTTTAAAACAATTAAGGATTCAGGATTGATTGCGTTAACAAATTCGTCGTCGGGAACACCCGCAGGGTCTTCAACATTGAAGAGTCTGTCGTAAAGTCTGACTTCGGCTTTGAATGCCTTAGGACCTGCCCAGTGAATTGTACCCTTGACTTTTCTTCCATCGGGAGCGTTACCGCCCTTTGTTTCGGGGTCATAGGTACAATGGAGAACGGTTACATTACCGTTTTCGTCTGTTTCGTAAGAATTACAGGTGATAAAGTAAGCACCTTTAAGACGAACTTCGTTACCGGGGAAGAGTCTGAAATATTTTTTAACGGGCTCTGCCATAAAGTCGTTACGTTCAACATAAATCTCTTTACCGAAAGTAACGGTCTTTTTGCCAAGCTCGGGTTTGTCGGGATGTACTTCAACCTCGATTTCCTCGAACTGTCCTTCGGGGTAGTTGTCGATAACTACTTTAAGGGGGTCAAGGACTGCCATTGCTCTGGGAGCGTTTGCGTTAAGCTCATCTCTTACACAAGCTTCGAGAAGACCGTAGTCAACAACACTGTATGCCTTTGAAACACCTACCTTCTCAATGAAAGTGCGAAGAGCCTTTGCGGGGTAACCACGTCTTCTCATACCGCAGATGGTAGCCATACGGGGGTCATCCCAACCGCTGACAAGGTTATCGGTAACAAGGCGGATATTTCTTCTTTTACTTGTGATACAGTAGTTAAGGTTAAGTCTTGCAAACTCAATCTGTCTGGGGGGTTCTTCAAAACCTATCTGCTCGATAAACCAGTTGTAAAGAGGTCTATGATTTTCAAACTCAAGTGAACAGAGGGAGTATGTTACACCCTCACGTGCATCAGAAAGGGGATGAGCAAAGTCATAAATGGGGTAAACACACCATTTATCACCTGTCTGATGATGGCTTGTGTGCATAATTCTGTAAATGGCGGGGTCACGCATATTCATATTGGGTGATGCCATATCAATTTTTGCACGTAAAACCTTTGCACCGTCGGGGAATTCGCCGTCAGTCATACGCTTGAAAAGGTCGAGATTTTCTTCAACGCTTCTGTCGCGGTAGGGACTGTTTTTACCGGGCTCGGTAAGAGTACCGCGGTATTCACGCATTTCCTCGGCGGTAAGGTCATCAACATAAGCCTTGCCGTCTTTTATAAGTTTAATTGCACATTCGTAAAGGAAATCAAAGTAACTTGATGCGTAAAGACATTTATCCCACTTGAATCCGAGCCATTCGATATCCTCTTTAATGGATTCAACGTATTCAATATCTTCTTTTGCGGGGTTTGTATCGTCAAGACGAAGGTTACAAACACCACCATACTTCATAGCGGTTGTAAAGTCAATGCATATAGCCTTTGCGTGACCGATATGAAGATAGCCGTTGGGCTCGGGAGGGAAACGGGTCTGTACCTTTGTGTTAACACCCTCGCGTAATTCCTCATCAATAATATCGTGAATAAAATTGGATAAATTTTCTGTTTTAATTTCTTCCATAGTAAACTCCTTAGAGGGATTCTACAATCCCGTTGATTCGTGCTGAAACTGTATCTTTACCCAGAAGTTTCATAATTGAGCAAAGGTCGGGGGTGTTTTTTCTGCCCGTAACCGCAAGGCGGATAACGGTTGAAACATCACCAACGTGACCCTTGAAAGCTTCGGGGTTTTTCTTGTATTCTTTTACGTTTGGTGTAAAACCAAGGGGCTCACACATATCCTTAATTTTACCAAACCATAAATCTTTATCATCGTTTTCGTCGTAAATTTCAATATATTTAAGAAGAATTTCTTTAGCATCTTCCTTATTGATATTTTCGGGAAGGTCGAAATCGGGTTTGAAATATGCATCAAACATATATGCGAAATATTCTTTAACCTCGCTCCATTTGGCAATATCCTTACGGGGTTTGGGACTTTCGCGGTCAATGTTTACCATATTACGTGAAAATTCGGGGTTTTTGGTAAACTCGTTGTAGAAATCTGCGTCATATTCTTTAGCCCATTGAGCAACGCGGGTGTAAACTGTATCGGCATCCATAACCGAAATAACGTTTTTACTTACGTCATTAAGTTTAACTAAGTCGAAAAGACAACCGCTGGGGCTCATCTTCTTAAGGTTAAAGGGGAAACTGAAAGCATCCGTTTTGGGATTTGCCCTGCGCCAGTCCTCGAAGTTTGAGTTGAGCAGAGTAAGAAGGTACTCAATAAGGCTTTCTTTGGGGAAACCTTGCTCAACGAAGTAACTTACTGCGGCTTCGGGGTCTTTACGTTTGGAAAGCTTACGTTTTGTTCCGTCCTCTTCGTCAATTTTCATAACCTGGGGAGTGTGTGCGTATTTGGGCACTTTAAAACCACAGGCTTTGAAGAGAGCGATATGTTTAGGCACGGATGAAATCCATTCTTCGCCACGGATAACATGAGTTGTTCTCATAAAATGGTCATCACAAGCGTGAGCGAAGTGGTAAGTAGGAATGCCATCGGATTTTAAAAGAACTTCGTCAATAATATTTTCGGGCATTTCGATTTTACCGCGGATAATATCATCAAAGAAAATTCGTTTATCTTCCTGTCCGTCGGAGCGAAAACGAAGAACATAAGGTTTACCTGACTTTATGTTTTCTTCAATTTCTTCGAAAGAGAGGTCACGGCATTTTGCCCATTTTCCGAAATAACCCCAGATAAGAGCGTCGCCTTTTTCCTGCTCCTCACGGATTGCGGAAAGTTCTTCTGCGGTACAGAAACAGGGGTAAGCAAGTCCTTTTTGGACTAATTCTTTAGCAACTGTCTGATAAATCTCGGCACGTTTGCTCTGGGTATAGGGTCCGTAAGCACCCTTTTCTTCGTTAAATCCTGTAACACCCTCGTCAAAATCAATACCAAAGGAATTGAAACCGTTGATAATGGCGGATACACCATCGTCAATTTCTCGTTTTTTGTCGGTGTCTTCAATACGAAGATAGGAAACGCCTTTAGTTGCCTTTGCAGTAAGTACATCAACAAGAGCACCGAAAAGACCGCCTATGTGAAGGTAACCTGTGGGGCTTGGTGCAAAACGGGTAACCCTTGCACCTTCGGGAAGGTTTCTTTCGGGGTATTGTTCTTCAAGTTGAGCTACTGTACCCGTAATATTGGGAAACAGTAAGTCAGCAAGTTTATTGCAATCGTAATTCATATAAAAAACTCCAAAATGTAATCAATAATTTGACATCTTATTATTGCAGAAAATTCAAAAAGTATCAATAGTTTTTAGGTAAATTTTTTGTATTAATATACTTTATATATAAAACTTGACTAAAAATTAAATTTAATGTAGAATAAATCATTCGGTAAAATGGGCAGTCGCGGATGTGCTTTGCACAGACGAGGAAAGTCCGGGCATCATACGGCAGGGTAACGGCTAACGGCCGCCGAGGGTAACCTTAGGGAAAGTGCAACAGAGATATACCGCCGATTTTTTCGGTAAGGGTGGAAAGGCGAGGTAAGAGCTCACCGGCGTGGTGGAGACATCACGGCCATGTAAACCCTACCCGATGCAACACCGACAGGGGAGTCAGCCGGACAGCGATTTTTCGTAACCCCGAAGGGTGGCTTGAACCTTGTGGCAACGCAAGGTGTAGATAGATGATTGCCTTAAACGACAGAACCCGGCTTACAGTTTTACCGAATCTTAGGGTGTGTCAATTAGGGGTTTATTAAATATAAATCGTTAATTGATGCACCCTAATTTATTAGTGAAAAGGGGGATATTATGAAAAAAATTGCAATTTTTCTCGCGGTAGTTATGCTCATTTCTACAGTTAGTATAACGGCTTTTGCTGAGAATAATATCCCTGTAAGTGCCGAGTTTTCAGAAACTGTTGATGGAGATATCCGTTTGGTGATTTATGCCCACAATCCCCAAAAATTAGTGTCATTTTTCAACCTTGTTGAATATGACATAAATTTATATTCTCTTAAAGAAGCCTATGCAAGCACAACGGAGCTTTCAGATGGTGACGAAGTTGATAATTTTACAGGTTCGTGGGTTTTCGGAAATCTGGCGGATAAAAGCGGGTGCGTAGGTGCATTCGTTTCTTACGGCGGTGTTACCAAAAAAGGTCGCGTGGCGGCTTGTGAATTTATAATTCACCCCGAAACCTCCCGTAAGAATTTAAATGATATTAAAGTTTATCTCAAAGAATACATAACTGATGATGACGATGAAGAAAATGATATATACAAAAAAACTCCCGTAAATTTTACTCAAGAGGATTTGGATATTTCGGGTAAGTTTGAATTTTCGGTGAGCGAAACCGCAACTATTACATCAATAAAAACAAGTGATGAAATCATTTTTATCCCTGAAAGTATTGATGGTGTTACCGTTCGTTCATTGGTGATAAACGATTTTTCGGAAAATCCGTTTACAGTTTTCGGACGAAATGTTTTAAGGGTGGATAAGGGGATTTTTGGTTCACAGAATACAGTTATTGCACCCTTTGGCAGTGCCCCCGAAGCGGCAGCGAAAATCGGCGACAGTAATTATTTTTCATACAAAGATAATGTTGTTGCAGATTTGAATGAACCGATTTTTTATACTCATCAATACCTTGTGAACGACAGTAAGAATCTTTTTGAAAGTTCCTTTGAATATGGGGTTAATCCATCCCATAAAACCTTGCCCTATCTTGGAACGGGTACTGAATTTACACTAACAAACGGCAATACAAAATGTGTGTTTTCCCTTTGCGTAACGGGGGATGTAAACGGCGACAGTGTGTGCGATGTCCTTGATACAATGCTTTGCGAAAGATATATAAACGGTTTTGAGGATTTGGTTGGTGTATACCTTAAAAGCACCGAGTTTACGGGGGATGAAGAAGTTGATATTCAGGATTATGCCCAGATTGTAAACCAAGCCCTTGAGGGCGAGGACCTTGTTTTTGAAGGTGTACGCGGTGACCTGAACGGTGATTATGCGGTTGATATACTCGATGCTTTTGAGTTCAATAAACTTTCCAAAAGAAGTGATTTGACTTCAGAACAAAAAGCAAGAATGGATTTTAATAATGACGGTATAATTGACTCGTCAGACGGTAAATTTCTTGAGATTTTAATTGAATCCTTTATATAAAAAATTCCCTTGAGAATCAAGTTCTCAAGGGTTTGTTTTTATTGGAAGAGAATATCTGAAAGCCTTGCAAAATCTTCCATCGTGAGTTTTTCCGCTCTTACGGTTTTTTCAAGTCCCGCCTCGGCAAGGGCATTAGCAATTACGTCTTTTTTTATACCCGTACCGGAGCTTAAGGAGTTTTCAGCGGTTTTTCGTCTTTGTGAAAAAGCGGCTTTAACTGTTTTAAAGAAATTTGCCTCGTTCTTAACATTTACGGGTGGATTTTCCCTTACTGTAAGGCGGATAACCTCACTGTTTACCTTGGGCGGAGGGAGGAAAGAGTCACGGGGCACAAAGAAAAGTTTTTCACTTTTAGCATAGTAATTTACCGCAACCGTAACCGCACCGCCGTCACGACTTCCCACTTCGGCACAAAGGCGGTCCGCTGCTTCTTTTTGCACCATAACCGTAATTGATTTAAGGGGTAAACGGCTTTCTAAAAGGAGCATTATAATGGGTGAGGTAATGTAGTAGGGGAGATTAGCACAAACTACAATATCCATACCCTTGCATTTTTCTTCAATGATGCCTTTAAGGTCGGCTTTCATAACGTCCTTGTTTATAATTTCAACATTGTCGAACTCTGCAAGAGTTTCTTTTAACACGGGTAAAAGGCGTTCGTCAAGTTCAAAACTTAAAACTTTACCCGCCCTTTTTGCAAGTTCTGCCGTAAGGACACCGACGCCGGGACCGATTTCAATAGCACAGGTGTTTTCGTCAAGTCCCGCCGCCTCCGCCATAGTGGGGCAAACCTCAGGGTCTACGAGGAAATTCTGCCCGAGACCTTTATTGAATGTGACACCGTGACGTGCCATAACGGATTTTATAACATTGATATCGGAAAGATTTTTCATTATTACCTCCGAAAAGTATTGAAAATAAATCCCGAGTGGGATATATTAATTATATATTTTTAAAACAATATGTCAACTCTGAAAGGAGAACGAAAATGAAAACCATAAGAGATGCATTTTTTATAAGACAAGGCGTTGATATGGGTGATATCCGCCCTGTTTTTAATAAAGTTGTGTGGATTGATAAGCCCATACTCAAAGCCACACTTACTTGCTCGGCTTTAGGTTATTATGAAGCATACCTTAACGGTGAAAGAGTGGGTAAATTTATTTTTGCGCCCGGTTGGACAAGCTACGGCAAACGTATTCAGTATCAGGAATATGACGTTACTTCTTTAATGGAAGAGTGCAATACACTTGATATTGCCTTAGGTAACGGCAGACGTTATCACGGCAACCCCCACGAGCATTATGAGAGTATCACTGACAGAGAGGATGCGCTTATTGCCGCACTTCACATTGAATATGAGGACGGTACAGAGGAGTTTATTCCTACGGATTCAAGTTGGGAATGTTCAAAAAGCAATATTCTTTATTCCCACGTTTACAACGGTGAAACCGTTGATTTTAATGCCAATACAGACGAAAAATTCCCCGTAAAAGAACTCAGGGATATTGACACAAAAATCCTGATTCCTCAGGAGGGCGAAGAAGTCCGCGAAATGGCAAGACTGGGAGTTTGTGAGGTTATAACCACACCTAAGGGTGAATTGGTGCTTGACTTCGGTCAGAATCTTACAGGCTATGTTGAATGGAAAGTACCTGCTCAAAAGGGTAAGGAATTTAAACTTTATCACGCAGAGGTTTTTGACAGGGACGGTAATTTCTATATAGATAATATGCGTAGTGCCAAGGTTGAAATCAAGGTTATTTCAGACGG
This sequence comes from Acutalibacteraceae bacterium, assembly GCA_045592665.1. Classification (GTDB taxonomy): domain Bacteria; phylum Bacillota; class Clostridia; order Oscillospirales; family Acutalibacteraceae; genus DTU089. The sequence continues at coordinate 22,505 of JAZNVE010000065.1, read as the reverse complement.
CAACGAGCATACATATAAACCCCATTTTTCATATCAGGGCTTCCGTTACGTTAAACTCGAAGGCTTTGACAAAAATGCTATAAATCCTGATGATTTTAACGCGGTTGTAGTTTTCTCCGATATGAAACGTACGGGCTACTTCGCTTGCGGACACGAGCTTGTGCAACAGCTTTATGAGAATATAGTATGGGGTCAGAGGGGCAATTTCCTCGATATACCCACCGACTGCAACCAACGCGACGAGCGTCTTGGTTGGACGGGTGATGCTCAGGTTTTTGCACGTACCGCATCAATAAATTACAGAACCAAGAAATTCTTTAAAAAATGGATGCACGACGTTGCTGCCGACCAGAGAGCAAACGGTGCAGTTACCGATGTTGTACCCGACTTACACGATTGGGGCTCAGAGGGTTCATCCGCTTGGGCTGATGTAGCGGTAATCGTACCCTATTGGGTTTACAGAACTTATGGTGACACCGAGATTATCAAGGATCAGTTTGATTCTATGAAAAGGTGGATTCTCTTTATGGAATCCAATGGTAGCGAACGGGGTCTGTTTGATACACACGACTGTCACTTTGGAGATTGGCTTTCACTTGATGCAGGTGATGAGGCAACGGGCGGTATGACCGATAAAAATCTTATCGGCTCCGCTTACCTTATATATTCAAACCGCCTTTTCATTGAAATGGGTAAGGTTATCGGCGAGGATATGAGCTATTTTGAAGAGCTTTATGATTTATCTGTAAAAGCTTACAGAAAGAAATTTCTCAATACGGGTAAACCTGAGCACGAAACCCAGACCGCAAATGTACTTGCAGTTTATTTTGATATTACTGACGATATGAGCCGCGAAGGCGGTAAGCTTATTAAGGATATTGAGGAGTGCGGACATCTTAAAACGGGCTTTGTTGGTACACCTTATCTCTTACATACCTTAACTAAACTCGGCAGAAGTGATTTAGCATATAAATTACTTCTTAAGGAAACCTTCCCCTCATGGCTCTTCCCCGTAACAAGGGGTGCTACCACAATGTGGGAGCGTTGGGACGGTATGAAGGTTGACGGTACTTTCGCAACTCCTGAAATGAACTCCTTTAACCACTATGCATACGGCTCAGTGGGTGACTGGCTTTACACAACCGTTGCAGGTATCGACAGCGACTTCAACGAACCCGCATATAAGCATATAATTTTCAGACCTCTTCCCATTAAAGAATTGGGTTACGCAAAGGCACGTATTCTTACGGAAAACGGTGAAATTATTTCATCCTGGGAATATACGGGCAACGGTAACGAATGCAAATTCTCATTTACCATACCCACAGGCTCCCATGCAACCCTCTACCTCGACAACGAGGAATACGAGTTCGAAAGCGGTACATACGATACTGTTTTTGAGTATGAAGGATAAGAGAAAAATCCCGACCGTTTGGTCGGGATTTTTTAATGCGTAATTAAAGGGGCTTCGCGGGAGTATAAATAAAGAGGTTGAGTTTCGCGTTGTAACAACTCTTTATATTCGTCACTTGTGCCCCGATAATTTTGCATTCTGCATTTTGAATTTTGCATTTTAAAAACCTCCTGCACACGTACAGGAGGTTTTTATCATTTCACCTTAAACATCGAGGCGAGTATTTCAAAGTCTTTGTCGTACTCATCGGCACTTGAGGGGCGTTCGTATTTTAATTTTATACTTCCGCCGATGCCGTCGTCTATACAGTAAACGGTGGTTACAGTGCCGTTTTTACCTGAGTGGTAAACGGCATAAAGGTTTTCTATATTAAGTTTCGGCTGTTCTCCGTCTCTTTCGTGGACTTTTGCCGTCTGAGAGCAAAGTTTTGAATAACTTATTGTGTTATAAGGGGTAACCGTGATTATGACATTTTTGTTGTCCTTTGCCGAAAGGGTTGTAACACCCTCTTTCTCGGTGTAGTCAAACACGCGTTTGTCTATAAAGAGTGTATAGTTTTTATCCGTGTCAACATCGGGCTTTGTGGGATTAGGAACGGAAACGGACGGGAATTTGTTTTGGGAGGGGATAACAAAGGTGGTTATTTCAGAAGTGGTTTTTGTTTCTTCTGAAATCGCTTCAGTTGTAGTTTTACCTATGGGCTCTCCGTTTTTGCCCACACCTAAAAGTTGTTTACCAAAGGGTGATAACAGTAACACACAAACCGTTGCAATTACAATAAGGCTTATAAAAATCGTAATTGAAATTATTGCCTTTTTATTAGAGAATTTCGGGCTTTTTGCCATAATCAATGAACTCCTGTTGAAATTTGAGCCGCACCTTATACGGTACGGCTCTGTTTTTTGTAATTAAGCTTTGTCTTTTGAGCCGAAGAGTTCGATTTTTTCACGAACTGTTTCTTTAATAGCTTCGCAACCGGGAGCAAGAAGCTTTCTGGGGTCAAAGCCCTTACCTTCAAGGTCTTTACCTGCTTCGATATATTTTCTTGTTGCTTCCTGGAATGCGAGCTGACACTCTGTGTTAACGTTGATTTTGGAAACACCGAGATCGATGGCCTTTTTAATCATATCAGCGGGGATACCTGTACCACCGTGAAGAACGAGGGGCATTGTGCCTGTTTTTTCCTGAATAGCTGCAAGAGTATCGAATGAAAGTCCTGCCCAATTTTCGGGATATTTGCCGTGGATATTACCGATACCTGCTGCGAGCATTGTAACGCCGAGGTCAGCAATCATTTTGCATTCGTCGGGGTCTGCGCATTCGCCTGCACCGATAACGCCGTCTTCTTCGCCACCGATAGAACCAACTTCTGCTTCAAGTGAAAGACCTAATTCTTCGCAAGTAGCAACGAGTTCTTTTGTTTTTGCGATGTTTTCGTCGATTGCGTAGTGTGAACCGTCGAACATGATTGATGAGAAACCAGCTTCGATACATTTTTTTGCACCTTCGTATGAACCGTGGTCAAGGTGAAGAGCAACGGGAACTGTAATCTTAAGGTCTTCAATCATTGCTTTAACCATATCAGCAACGGTTTTGAAACCGCACATATATTTACCTGCACCCTCGGAAACACCAAGGATAACGGGTGAATTCATTTCCTGTGCAGTAAGAAGAATGGATTTTGTCCACTCAAGGTTGTTGATGTTGAACTGACCAACTGCGTAGTGGCCTGCTTTTGCTTTTGTGAGCATGTCTTTTGCGTTAACTAAAGGCATTGAAAACACTCCTGTCAAATTTATTTTAATTTTTTTATAAACAATTATACGTTTTCTTCCCTTAAATCGAGCACGATTTCTTTGCTTTCGGGTACAAGGTGTTTGTATTTTACACCTGCCGCGTCAAACATACGTTTTGATGCTCTTGTGGAAGATGTGTCGGCATATTTATCGGAAAGGTAAACAACCTCCGTAATACCGCTCTGTATAATGGCTTTAGCACACTCGTTGCAGGGGAAAAGAGCCACGTAAATGCGACTACCCGCAAGACTTCTGCCGCGACAGTTGAGAATTGCGTTAAGCTCCGCGTGGCAGACATAGGGATATTTTGTGTCGTAGGAATCGTCTGCGCTACGCTCCCATGGAAAGCAATCATCGTCGCAACCTGAGGGGAAGCCATTGTAACCTACGGACAAAATTCTGTTTTCGTTGTTGACGATACAAGCACCAACCTGAGTGTTGGGGTCTTTACTGCGTTTGGCACAGAGCACAGCCGCACCCATAAAGAACTCGTCCCAGGATATGTAGCCTTCACGTTTAGCCATTGCGAAAACCTCCCGTGTATAAAGTGTGTCAAAGAAAGTATCCTTAACTTTTTATATTATACATACAGGCGCTTGTTTTTTCAACATAAATTTAATAAATTTAAAAAAATCATAACATATGTGTGTTATATATGCTATAATCATATGCAAGATGGTAAAAAACGCTGAGGAGATATATTTATGATAAAAGATTATTTTAAGCGTGTCTATAAAGATGTAAGTAAAATTGAGCTTATTTATTGGTGGACTCTCAGGGTATTGATGATAGGCGGTATTTTTTACAGTTTGTTTAAAATGGATTCCTATCAACCGGCTCAGATGGCAGCAAACCTCGTGGGAATGTTTGCTTATGAGATTTGTCAGATGTTTCCCAAAAAAACTTTCCCCCGACTTTTCTCTCATAAATTCCAGAATTTATCAATACTTGCGTTTTTCCTGGCATCCTTCGGAGGTGCGTTTTTGAATTTCTATTACGCAATACCGGGTTATGACAAGGTGTTACACGCTTTTGGTTGCGGTGTTGGCGTTTATGTTGCCTATGAGTGTGTTTGTGCAATGCAAATCCGTGACAAAAAAACCTGCCCACCCGGTATTGCGGCAATTGCGGCTATGGGTCTCGCCTTTGCTTTCGCTTCGGGATGGGAAATTTTTGAATTCAGCTTTGACCAGTGGTTTGGTGGTGATGCTCAGCATTGGGATTTACAAAAAGCCATTGAAGAAGCGGGTGGAAATGTTGAGGATGTATTTATGCTTATTCCTCTTGATGCGGAGCGTGTTGAGTCCCGTTTTGCGTTGATGGATACAATGGCAGACACTATTTTTAATTGTATAGGTGCCATTGTTATGTATATTGCCTTAAGAATCAGACCTTATCGCCACACGGGAAACAACAACATCAACAAAATCATTGAAGAAGAATTGGTGAAAAATGCCAAAGAAAACTGAGTGGGGAAAATTGATATTGATTATTTAAGGAAAAGGTAATATAATTAAGCTGTATAATTAAAAGGAGGAATCCCTATGTCTAAAAAGGTATTGGCAGTTGTACTGTCTCTCATCCTTATGTTTTCAGCAGTTGCGATTCCTGTCTCCGCGGCAGAAATCACTCTTCCTGAAACAAGTGTTGAAAACGTTTTTGAAATGTTAATTGAAAAACTCTTATCATTTGTTCTCACTTATCTGAATAAATATTGGCCCGGTTATGAGGATAAATGGAGCGATGTTGAAAACTACGAACCGGAATACTTCTATGCCGGTGAGGAAGAATTTGACCGCGAAGTTGCAGAAGATGCTCAGTGGCAGTTAGGCTACGCAGGTGCATCTCTTCTTGAGGGTATTGACCCCATGGATGGCGACTACTTCCTTGCAGGTTCACTTGAACCCATCGTTGGCCGTGTTCCCACAGAGGTTCTTGATGACCAGCGTGTTCGCGTTTATGCTATCAGTGACGGTAACAGCGGTATAGTTGTTCATGCAGTTATCGATGGTTTCGGTTTCTCACGTGGTGACGTTATGGAAATCCGTTCAAGAATGGCTGAATTTGCAGAGAAATATAACATTGTTGCTATCAACGTTTCTGTTCTCCATCAGCATTCCTGTATAGATACTCTCGGTATGAACGTTCCTCTTGCACAGGCTCTTATTATGAATACCGGTAACGCTGCAGTTGGCGGACTTCTTGACGACCAGAAGGTTCAGAAGAATCAGCAGTTTATGGAAAATCTTTTCACAAAAACTGTTTATGCTATGAAACGTGCAGTTGTTAATATGAAAGAGGGCGACCTCTACTACGGTGCTACCGATATTTCAGATTACATTAAAGATAAACGTGACCCTCAGACAATTGACCCCGAAATCCAGAGACTTCGTTTCGTTCCCGATGACGGTACAACTGAGACCTGGCTTCTTGAAGCAGCTATCCACTGTACAAGTATCGGTGCAGGTCCCGACGAGCTTACAGCTGATTATCCCTACTATATCGAAAAAACTATCCGTGAAGAAGCAGGTGCTAATGTAGTATTTGTACAGGGTGCAGAACTTGCTATCACTTCAAGACATATTTACCTCTGTAAGGAATGTCGTTCAATTGCAAATGTTGAACACGACGGCGACGTTACAATTTCTTGCCCCAATGGTTGTATTGAAGCAGTTACCGCTGATAATATCGGTGACGCAGCTGACCTTTGGGATGAAGCAAACAGAGATGAAAGCAAGAATGGTATTGACTATATGAAAGAATATGGTTACATCCTTGCTAAGAAAGTTATGGCTATTGAGGAAGAGGAAGCTCTTGATCCCGTACTTAACATTATGATGCAGGAAGTTTCTCTTGATGTTGATAACGGTATTCTTACTCTTGCAGCCCGTGAAGACGTTCTTAATGCAGTTATTGCTAAAAACGGCGAAGGCTACAATTTGATTACCGAAATCGGTTATATGGAACTCGGCAACAAGGTTGGCGTATTCCTTTGTCCCGGTGAATTTGACCCCATCCTCATTATGGGTGGCCCCGCATCAGGTGACGCATCCTGGGGTAAGGGCGAATGGGATTTACCCGCACTTGCAGATTGTACAGACTGTGAATACGTAATGGTATATGGTCTTTGCAACGACCAGGCAGGCTACGTTCTCAGAGATAATGAGTATCACTCACTTCTCAGCGAAAACGAAGAAGTTAACATTATCAGCAAGACCGCAGGTTCAACATTCGTTAGCGAATTTATGGACCTTCTTGCAACAGTTGAGGCTTAAGAAAATGTTTATTCCCCGCGATTTTTTCGCGGGGATTTTTTTATATTGTACATATTTGTAAGCCTTTTTTTATTCAAGTTGATAATTGAAAAATAATGGTAATTGTATTAGAATATATTATGTATCATTGCAGATATTGATTTTGCATTTTCAGAAAGGTGGATTTTCTATGAGAAAAACCAAAAAGCTTATAGCGATTATCTGTGTAGTTGCTATTCTTTCAGGTGCATTCGGTACTGTTGGCTTTGCAGCAAGTTCCGATGTGGATTACACAATTACTAACCCCTATGCAAATGTGGATTGGTCTTGGAATCAGTACAAAGCTGACCTTCATACACACACAACTGCATCTGACGGTGATGACACCCTTAAAGATATGATTGAAACCAATTATGATTACGGTTTCGACATTTATGCAGTTTCAGACCACGGTACAACAAGCTACAGCTGGACATATCAGGAAGTAATTCCTGCTATTCAGGTTTTCCTTGGAATCAAAGATGGCACAAGAGAATTAGTTGCTCTTGAAGAAGGCGGCGGATTAACCTTCGATGGTGACAGATACGACCTTGTTACCGAAAATGGTGGCGATTACTATTATCAGACTTACGAAGACGGTACAACCGGCCAGTATATGCTCCGCGTTCCTTACGCAAATGAACAGAATCCCACGTCGCTTAATAATGCTCACGTAAATACTTGGTTTGTTGATTACGGTCACGGTGTAGTAGGCGGTACAAGTGACTACGAAACACCGATTAAGGCTGTTGATGAATTAGGCGGTCTTTCGGTTATTAACCATCCCGGTGAATATACAAATGCCCGAGATGAAGAATATACCTGCGATGCTTATGATGAGAGTTATTCCTATTACATTGATAAATTTGAGAGCCTTCTTTTAAAGTATCCCTCTTGTATAGGTATTGATATTAACTCCAAGGGTGACTCAAGAACCCGTTTCGACAGAAAGCTTTGGGATATCATGCTTATGGATCTTGCTCCTCAGGACAGAAACGTTCTTGCAATTGCCACAAGTGATGCACACAGAATTTCTGCTGCTTACACAGGCTACACAATGATGATTATGCCTGAAAATACAGTTGACAATCTCTACAATTGTATGAATAACGGTGAATTCTTTGCGGCAAGTAAATGCTTGGGTAATAACGAAGAGCTTAATGAAATTGCAATGTATCTTGTTGAAAACGGTGATGCAGATGCAGCCGCTATCGGTGAGGATATCCTCGCAAGACAGGCAGAGGACTACAACGCAAAATACGAAGCTCCCCTCGATGTTGAAGCACCTATGATTAACGAGATTATTGTTGATGACGATGCAGATACAATTAAACTTGACGTTGAAGATGATCTTTGCATCCGTTGGATCTCTAACGGTAAGACAATTGCTTACGGCGACGAAATTGACCTTGATGATTACTCAGGTGAAGTTGGCGCATACGTAAGAGCCGAAGTATTCGGTGAGGGCGGTATTGTTTATACACAGGCAATGCTTCTTGATTACCAAGGTGCACCCGAGCACGAAAACAAAGAAAATGCTAATGATTTCGGTTGGCTTGCAAGTATCATTCCCGATACAATCGTAAGATTCCTTGCTTCACTTAGTATTTTCAAATACATCTGGGAAGCAATGATGAAATAATTAATCAATTAACTTCGGTGCATTAAAAGTGCACCGAAGTATTTTTTTATTTGATATTGTATTATTATTTTTCTTATGTTAAAATATTTTAAATATCCGTAAGAGAGGTAAAGACATTATGAATGCAATTATTACCGTTGTAGGTAAAGATAAAGTAGGTATTATGGCGGGTGTGTGCGTGGTTTTACAGAAAATCAATGTTAACATACTTGATATCAGTCAGACCGTTATGCAGAATATGTTTACTATGAATATGCTCGTTGACGTTAAAGAGGCAAATGTAGGCTATTCTGAGATAGTTGATGCCCTTGAAGCAGAGGGTCAGCGTCTTGGTGTTAATATCCGTATTCAACGTGAAGATATTTTTGATGCAATGCACAGAATCTGAGGTGGAATATGCTTAACCAACACGAAATTCTCGAAACTCTTAATATGATAGATGACCAACATCTTGATATCCGTACTATTACAATGGGTATTTCTTTGCGTAACTGTGCTCATCCCGACCCAAAGGTTTGTGCAACAAAGATGTACGATAAAATAACGAAATACGCCGAAAACCTTGTTAAAACGGGCGAGGATATTGAGAAAGAAATGGGCATCCCCATTATAAATAAACGTATTTCCGTAACGCCCATCGCCATTGCGGCAGAAAGTTGCGAAACGGAAGATTACACTATTTTTGCTAAAGCTATGGACGACGCGGCGAAAACTTGCGGTGTAAACTTTATAGGCGGTTTTTCCGCCCTTGTACAAAAGGGTTTTACTATTGGTGACCGCCGTCTTATAAATTCAATTCCCGAAGCTCTTGCAACAACTGATTTCGTTTGTTCATCCGTAAATGTTGGCTCAACAAAAGCGGGTATTAATATGGATGCGGTTAAGCTTATGGGTGAAACCATTAAAAAAACCGCCATTCGCACTGCGGACAGGGACGGTTTCGGTTGTGCAAAACTTGTTGTATTCTGTAACGCAGTAGAGGATAACCCCTTTATGGCAGGTGCTTTCCACGGTGTGGGTGAGCCTGAATGTGCTATTAACGTTGGTGTTTCAGGTCCCGGTGTTGTGTATAACGCCCTTAAGAATGTTAAAGGTGAGCCCTTTGATGTTGTAGCCGAAACCATAAAGAAAACTGCGTTTAAAATTACAAGAATGGGTCAACTTATTGCTTGTGAAGCATCGAAGCGTCTTGGTGCAGAATTTGGTATTGTTGATCTGAGCCTTGCTCCCACTCCTGCAATTGGTGACTCGGTAGCAAGAATACTTGAAGAAATAGGTGTCAGCGTTTGTGGTACTCACGGTACTACTGCCGCCCTCGCAATGCTTAACGATGCAGTTAAAAAAGGCGGAGTTATGGCTTCGTCAAGCGTTGGCGGTCTTTCGGGTGCGTTTATTCCCGTTTCGGAAGATGAGGGTATGATTGCCGCTGCAGAAAAAGGTGTTCTCACCCTCGATAAGCTTGAGGCTATGACCTGTGTATGCTCCGTTGGTCTTGATATGATTGCTGTTCCGGGTGATACATCCGCCGAAACAATCGCGGCAATAATTGCGGACGAAGCGGCAATTGGTATGATAAACTCAAAAACAACCGCAGTCAGAATTATTCCTGCTCCCGGAAAGACTGTGGGTGATTTCATTGAAATGGGCGGTCTTTTGGGTACGGCTCCGGTTATGCCCGTGCATTCAGAGGGTAGCGTTGATTTTATAAACCGTGGTGGCAGAATTCCTGCACCGCTTAACAGCTTAAGAAACTAAGGAGAGATAAAAATGGCATATTTAAACGAGCATTTTAAAGATGTTTTGAAAATACTTGACCTTCCTCAGGAGGCGGTTGAGGTTTTCTGTAAAACTGCAGAAAAAATTGATAACAGCAAAAGTTTTAGTGCGAAGGTTGACTCTTTGATTAAAGAATATATGTACCCCAAGGCACACGATTTCGGTGAGCTTTTCACAAAAACTAAATTTGTTGCTATGAGACACGGAGTTAAGCATTATACATTTGACTTTGTTATGCTTGTAATCGCTTCCGAGATTATGCACGAAAGATACAAGGAAGCAGGTCTTAGCGAGGAGCTTTTCCGCGACACAATTATGGATTTAAAATATAAGTTCGATGAGTGTCTTGATTGTAAAGAGGTTTACGGTACCTTTGTAGCAGGTTGGAATACAGGCTTCTTTGCTCTCGAACGTTTCTGTCTCGGAAGATTTCAGTTTGAATACTCAGACTTCGGTGTTTGTGATGAATACACAACCTCCGCCGGTGTGAAAATTAAACGTGGTGACAAAACCCTCGGTTTCCACATTCCTTCATCGGGTGTGCCCCTTACTGACGAAGTTCGTCTTGATTCTTATAAAAAGGCCTACGAGTTCTTCAAGGATTATCGCAGAGAAGACGGCTTGATGATTTTCGAGTGTGGTTCCTGGCTCCTTTGGGACGGTTATAAGGAATTTTTACCTGCAAAGCTTAATACACTTAAATTCATTGATGATTTTGAGTTAATTAAACAGGGCGAAAAAGCGGTATTTACCGATGCCTGGCGTGTATTCGGAAAGGCAGGCTTCGGCAGTCCTAAAAAATGGCCCACAGATACCTCTATGCGTCGTGCGTTCAAAGAGCACGTTGTAACAAACAAGGGTAAAACAGGTAGCGGTCACGGTATTATAGTATTTGACGGTGAAAAGATAGTAAGATAATAAAAAGAACTGACATTCACAAAAATGAGTGTCAGTTCTTTGTTTTACTTTTCAATTGCTGCTTTCTTTGTGTTGATTTTATAAAGAATTGCAGAATCGAATTTTTCACTTCTGTCGTAGCGATAAATACCATTGAGTTCCTGTTCAACGTCTGTAAGCTGAGTGTAGCAGAAACCAATCATTTTGGGGTTATCAATCATAGCGGTGGTAAGACCGTCGTATCTTTCGTAGAATTCTTCAAGTGAAGTTGCGGCATTACCGTAGCCCCAGGCTTTTTCTCGGTCATTTTCTTCAGCATCTCTGAGTTCAACTCTTATTCCGCCATATTCGCTCATAAATACGGGCTCGCCCTTCCAATCCTGTCGGTGTCCCTGATGGTCAAAAAGGAAGTTTTCTGTTACAAGCTTATCACAATCCGCCTTGAATTTTTTGTAATCCTGGTCATAGTTATGCACATCAAAGATATCGGTTTCAACGTGGTAGTTGCCGCTTGTGTCAATACAGGGACGGGTTTTATCAAGGTTTTTAATGGTGCGGTATACAATTCGGATAATATCATCATCCTGTTTTCTGCCGTTAATATCCCAGGTTTCGTTGTAGGGACACCAACCGATTATAGAGGGATGGTTGAAATCTCTTTCGATTTCTTCTTCAATTTCAAGAAGGAAATAACGCAAGGATTCAAAGTTAGTGTGATCTGCGCCCCAGTTACCGTGCTCACCCCACACAATGTAGCCTAATTCGTCACAATAGTGTAAGAAAAGGGGTTCAAAAATCTTCTGATGAAGTCTTGCACCGTTGAAGCCTGCTTTCATTGAAAGAAGAATATCGTTCTTAAGTGCCTCTTTAGAAGGTGCAGTGTAAATACCGTCGGGATAGAATCCCTGGTCAAGGATAAGTCTTTGGAAAACAACCTCGCCATTGATGGTTATACCCTTATCGGGAGTAAGTTTAACCTCGCGTAAGCCGAAGTAACTTGTAACCTCATCACCGCCGAAGTTAAGTTTAAGGCTATAAAGACCGCCCTTGCCAACTTCCCAAAGGTGTTTCTCTGAAAGGGGAAGAGATACGGTTACTGTCTGACCTTTTGTAGCGGTTGTAATTGAGCCAACCTCTTTTTCACCCCAGTAAGCGGTAGCCGAGAAGTCACCGTTGCCTACGATTTCTGCGGAAATTGTAAGTGTTGCAGTGTCAATATTGGGGTAAACTCTGAAATTCTTAATGTAATTTACCGGGCAGAACTCCATATAAACTGTCTGCCAGATACCGGTAGTTCTTGTGTAGTCGCAATCGTGTGAGTATACGAGTTCGCTCTGCTTACCGCGCGCCTGTAAGGGTGAACGGGTATCATCCTGAGCATAAAGTGTGATGATGTTGTCGCCCTCGTTGAGGAATTTTGTTGCATCAATTCTGAAGGAGGTGTAACCTCCGAAGTGTTCACCTGCAAACTCACCGTTTACAAAGACTCTTGCGTGGAAGTCAACCGCACCGAAAACAATAAAGGCTTTTCCCATATTGATTTGTTCTTTTGTTAAATTAACGGTCTTTTTGTACCATACTGCAGGAATAAAATCCTTGTAGCCGATGCCTGAAAGCTCGCTTTCAACACAGAAGGGGACTATGATTTTTTTAGAAAGCGTATGCTCGTTGGAATGAAACTTCTGTTCTTCGCCTGAGTTACCGAAGTCAAAGTCAAAGTCCCATTCACCGTTAAGGTTAATGTAGTTTTTGCGGTAAAATCCCGGATTGGGATGCTCGTTTCTTGGTATCATAAGATTTTCTCCTTTGGTTAGTTTGATTTTAAATGGATAAGAAGCACCGCTATATCCGCAGGGGAAACACCGCTGATTCTTGATGCCTGACCAATGGTTTCGGGGCGGATTTTCTTTAGCTTTTCAATAGCCTCAAGGCGAAGATTTGTAAGCTTGTCATAATCAATGTCCTGGGGTATTTTTTTGACTTCAAGTCTTTTTAATTCCTCAACCTGTGCCAACTGACGTTTAATATAACCTGCGTACTTAAGATTGATTTCAACCTGTTCGAATACCTCGCGGGGTAAATCGGGTCGTTTTTTGTCAAAGGGTGTCAATAATTTATACGAAAGCTGAGGTCTTTTTATAAGCTCGGAAAGCCTGCAACCTGTTATAGTTGGTGCAGTACCTGCCTCTTCAAGGACTTTTGAGAGCTCCTCTGAGGGAGGGATGGTAACTCTTGAAACTCTTTCGGTTTCTTCCGCAATAAGCCGTTTTTTCTCCTGAAGCTTATCGTAACGCTCCTGACTTATAAGTCCGAGTTCATATCCCATTTCAGTAAGACGTAAATCCGCGTTATCCTCACGTAGGATAAGCCTGTATTCACTTCTTGAAGTCATCATTCTGTAAGGGTCCTTGCAACCCTTTGTAACAAGGTCATCAATGAGTGTGCCGATATAAGATGTGCTTCGGTCAAGGGTGAATGGTTCTTTGCCCTGTACTTTCCTTGCGGCATTTATACCTGCAACAAGACCTTGGGCGGCGGCTTCCTCGTAACCCGAAGAGCCGTTAAACTGCCCCGCACCGTAAAGACCTTCAAGCTCAGTGAATTCAAGAGTTGATTTTAAAGCCAATGGGTCTACGCAATCATATTCAATAGCGTAAGCGTTACGCATAACCTTTACGTTTTCAAGACCCTTAATGCTTTTAAGAATTTTCAACTGAACATCTTCAGGAAGTGAAGATGAAAGACCCTGAAGATAAAGTTCTTCCGTATCAAGACCGCAGGGTTCAATAAATACCTGGTGTCTGCCTTTTTCTGCAAAACGGACAATTTTATCTTCAATACTCGGACAATATCGGGGCCCCACACCCTCAATTTTTTTTGAATAAAGAGGCGAACGGTGCAGGTTGTCAAGTATAACCTGTTTTGTTTCTGCGTTAGTATATGTAATGTGGCATATGGCTTTGTTTTCAAGTTCACCTTCGGGAGTTTCAAAGGAAAAGGGTGTAATTTCCTCGTCACCTACCTGCTCCTCAAGGCCTGTGTAATCAACACTTCGTTTGTTTACTCTCGGGGGAGTTCCTGTTTTAAACCTTCTTAATGGGATAGCCAGTTCATTAAGCGAGTCGGAAAGTTCATTTGACGGGAACATACCATCAGGACCACTTTCGTAAGAAACGTCACCCACAAAGACCTTACCTTTAAGGAATGTACCCGTGGCTATGATAACGCATTTAGCGGTATAGGTTGCCTCAAGTTTTGTTGTAAACTCCCACAGACCATCATCATTTTTCTTCAATGAAACAATTTCCGCCTGTTTCATATCAAGGTTGTCCTGCATTTCAAGGCAATGTTTCATATATTGGGTGTACTCTCTACGGTCAATCTGTGCGCGTAATGAGTGTACGGCGGGACCTTTACCTAAATTGAGAATACGGCTTTGAATAAGAGTTTTGTCGGCGGCTTTACCCATTTCACCGCCAAGAGCATCTATCTCACGTACAAGGTGACCCTTGGATGTACCGCCAATTGAGGGGTTACACGCCATATTACCTATCCAGTCAAGGTTAACTGTAAAAACAACTGTTGATGCACCGAGCCTTGCACTGGCTAAAGCTGCCTCTATTCCTGCGTGTCCTGCGCCTATAACCGCTACATCATAATTTCCTGCAAAATAATTCATAAATATCCTTATCCGATAAATTTAATATGTCCGTCTTCTCTGTCTTTAAAAGGCGGTTTTTCATTGGGGTATCCCAGGGTCATACCTAAAAGGAATTGCCAATCTTCAGGGATATCCAATATTTCTTTCCATTTTTTTGCACCCTCGGGGTTGTCAAAAAGACCACCCAAAGAGCCTATCATACAAGAGCCGAGTCCCAAAGAATGAGCCGCAAGGGCGATATTTTCTGCCATAAGACCTGCTGCCATATCCGATTTATCTTTAGCAAAAATGAAGACGAATGTGGGAGCGTTATGGTAAACCGGGCGAATGTCCCACCCTGTGTAGGCAGGGGTATCCCAACCAACAATATTCTTGAAATCCCTATTCATTTCTTCAAGCTTTTCGCGGTTTTGGAGTACCCTTAAATGACAGGGCTGTGTGTTTCTGCCACTGGGAGCACGTATGGCACATTTGAGAATTACATCAAGCAATTCGTCCGGCACTTGCTCGTCGGTGTATTCCCGTATAGTTTGTCGGGATAACATATTTTCAATAACAGAATTCATATTAAGCACTCTTTTCATCAATAATCAATGTGTAATAACCCTTTGCGGTGGAATGAGAGATTTCCGTATTAAGCTCGTATGCCGCTTCTATTGTGGTATCAATACTGTCGCCAACAAGATTTTTAATTATTTCCGTTTTTTTATCTGTAAAAAAAGAACTGTTAACATCAGCCTCACCCTTTAAAACAAGGAAAATGTAGTCATTGGAGGCTATGATTGCCGCGTAACGGCTGTCAATGCTTTGGACTTTATCAAAAAAACCGTCGGGATATGATGAATTGTCATCTTTATGAAGAACAACTGTCTGCACAGAGCCGGGATAGCCGCTTTCGGTAAGGTAGTCGGCAGCTTCCTCCATGGTTTGCTCGCCTGCGTTCACCATTGCGGACATATTCTGAAATTTAAGAACGAGAGTTTCAGTATCGTTTTTATTTAATCTTATGGTGTTACCTGCGGTGTCGGTTTCGGTGAAGTAGCCCGTAATAGCCTGAAAAACAATGTAATTGCTTTTAAAGTTGGCGTAAAGTCGGCTTAGGGGGATTTCCTCAATACCACCCTCGCCGTAATAATGCACAAGCAATGCATCCCGGTAAGCATCGGCAGTATAAACTTTAGTCAGGGTTTCCTTTGAGACACCGATATTGGCGTAATAATCACCGTAAATTCCCCATACCGCGTTTACCTTTTCGGAAACAGCAGCTTTTTCGGCAGTTGAAAGGGATAGCTTGTAGGTATGGAACAGGGAATTGGTTTTGTAATAAGTTTCTGTAAGCTGAGAGGCTTTGCTGACAAGAGTTTCGTAAGATTTGTCAGTGCCTTCCTCCACCATTGCAAGGTCAAGGAAATAGGTAAAAACATCGTTACTGATTTTAGTGTTGTTTATCGTGAGTGCCGCATCCTTTTCTAAAATACTACAGGACGAAAATGCAAAAACACATATAAAACAACACATGGCAAGAGCCAACGATAAGACCCTTCTATATAAAATTCTGCTTTTTTTGTTCATATTCGCACTTCCGAAAAATTAATATAAAAATACATATTAAAGTATAGCAGAAACAGAGCTTTAAAACAAGAGAAAACAACAAAAAACCACTCCCTGATGCTCGGGGTTGCTAAGGACAGTTTATAAAAATAGTCATTAGATACCGTGCATTGCAGAAGGAAAAGAAATAACCAAGAAAGAGTAACATTTTTCTTGGTTTTTATTTTATATTATCATCCGCACATTCAACTAACCTTCTACTATAAGATAATATGAGGTTGCCAAATAACAGAAATTTATTTTTATGAGCAAAACGTTAAATTTAAGTTTACGGGGTTTGAGTGCAAATTACTTGTCAATAACATAAATGAGTTTTTCAATATGCTCATAGCATAGGAAGATGTTTGACTTCCTTTATGTATTACTTTTTTGTACACACCTTTCATAAGATGTTTTTAATATACATAATAAAGTTCCCAGATTACTACCCAATATAATTAGTAACGTCAAAGTACCAATATATGTGCAACTAATGTAAATTAATAGTAACAATAAAATTGTCGACAAGATATTTTAACTCTTCTCGACAATTTTATTGTTACTAACTGATTTTATATTTTTGACTTGCAATGTGTTCGGTTGTGATGACAAAAAAATTGTTTTTGCCATCACAACAAAGATTAAACATTTCATTATTTTAAGAACCTTGACACAAAGCGGCTTAATCGATTAATTGAATTCTTTCCACCAGCACCCATATCTGAAAGCATATATAAATAAGATTTAAATTTTTTCATTGTGCATCCTCCTCGCATAAAAATCTCATACAAACGAATCCATCTTTTGCTGCCATAACATATTCTCTATTGGTTTGATGAATAATCTCTCCTGGAGTATAATCGTGGTGTTCTATCCAACAATTAACATCCCATACTAGCCAAGATTTTCCTTGAAATTTTACACATGAGTCAAATTTCCCATATGCTCTGACTATTTTATCAATTTCATCTACTGTCATTTCTCCAGAAAATGTCATTTCTTCATCGGTTGGATAATTCCAATATTCTCCACCTATTTGTTTAACAGAGTTTTCCCAATAAGTCTCATAATCGGTAAAGAGTTTTTTTATTAATTTCTTAGCCATTATTTGAGAACGACAGGAAAGAGTTTCCAAATCTTCTCTAGGTAGTATATCAAACTTTCCTTGTAATAAAATGTCACCGGAATCAAGTTCGTCTGTTAATTTATGAATGGTAACACCGCTCTCTTTTTGTTCACTTAAAATAACTTTTGGCAATGGCCAAGGGCCTCTACCAATTGGTAACAACGTAGGGTGAATATTAATTCCATTATACTTTTCAATAGGTATTTTATATGGATACGCAGCTGAAATAATGCAATCACAACTCAAGTTATCAAATAATTCATGTATGTCTTTCGAAGTTACACGTTCAAAAGAATATGGAATATTATTATTTTCTGCAATAGATATAATTTTACGATTAAAATTATATTTATTGTCAGTCTCAAAGGTAAAGATTTTTAGTATTTCAATGTTTTGCATATCACACAGCGCGCTTAGACAATCTGAAAAAAAATCATAACCACAATAAGCAATTTTCATAATTTACCTCCATATAATAAATTGAAATGTTCTTTTTTTTGAAATTGAATCATAAGAAAGAGGTGGTACTTGTAAATCAGGATAGTCTTCACAAATATGATTAAAATATGGATCGTAGATTTCCCATTTTGAATTGTTTTTGATTTCACAAACGTAATGATTCCATGAATCCAATATTCCATATAATTCAAAAGCAGAAGAATATGTTAAAATTGCTATTTTCGAATCTTTAGGAACCGAACATAGTGTCATTCTATTTATTAACAATAATATCGTTAATAGAGGATTTAAAAAGAATATAGGATGACATTTACATTTTACATGAAAGTTACTACGTTTCAAAAATCGATAAGCATCAAATAATGATAAACATCTTGCAACTATTTCTTTACAGGGATAGCTATGATAAAAATCATAATATATAAAGTCTAAAGATAGTTGTAGGCAATCCTTCTTAGGATTAAATCTCTCAAAAAAATTATTCATTATTGTGACCACCAAGAAACAACATATCCCGATTTTGGAAGGAGCCATCCTTTGTGAGTATAACAATCAACACCATTTTCAGTAATTGTTTGTTGCTTAACTGGAATTGCACCTGTAATCGCCATGGTATAAACGGATATCTCCTTCTGAACAAGACTATAATCAATTGTTACTTCTGTATCTTTAGTGGGATATTCATGTGTTAAGAACAAAATACTCTCACGTTCCATTGGAAGGCTTACGGAAAATTTTACTAAATGATATTTGTTTAGGTCACACGAATAACTTTGTGGTAAAGTAAATTTATGTTCAATTGAAATGATTCCTTTATCATCTGTTACAACTGAGTTTTTCTCAAGGGGTTCATCATCAATAAATGCATCGTAGATTTGGTAACAATCGTTATCAACCACATGGGGTGGGAAATTTCCGGTTTCATCATTTGCCCAATAAAACTCATATTCACAAAGAGCACCAGATATGCCGCCAGTATATTCAGGTAGTTCATCAGGAACAGACTCTTGTTTTAAAATTCTTTTTATTGAACATTTAAAATATCTTTTACGTAGTTTTGTTTTAAAAGAATATGCAAGACGAACATTAAAAAGTTCAGGAATTATATTTCCGTCTTTATCTTCAAACTCACGAAATCTCAAAGAAATCTTTTCGTCTACGCGATCTTTTCCATGTATTTTTTCTAACGATTTAAAAAAATCAGCAAGCATTCCATTAAACGAAATGGATTTAATCATAGTTAATTTATGATTTTCATAAGCCCTGTATATTATATTCAATATGGCTGCACCGAGTACACCTGTTACTATAGAAAGCAAAGTATCGATTATAGCGTTTGCAATCAGATTATTCGGATCAAAAATATTAAAAACACGAATAAGAATAATTGCAACTATAACAACAATAGATACAACGATACACCATGTCCAAGTCTTTATGCCTTTGGACTCTTCAAAAATATCTTCCCATTTGTTTTTTTGCATATCATCACCATCTTGCATATAGAATTATACGAATGCTAATTTCCATCTGAAGTTTTTATTAGACACAATTATATGGTCAGCTATTATTGTATCTTTATAAACATTGCAATTCAATATTCATTGCAAAAACGCGTTGATTTTCGACAAAAACGCTTGTTTTTCGACTCATATGTTATTTTTCAAATCCACACATTCGACAAAGTATCCTTTAATTAGTACAATGAAAGTACAAAATTTAAAGGAGGACTTTTTATGTCAAACAAAAATTCAATCAATTATCGCCGTGTTGGAGATTTTAACATTCCTAATCTCGTATTACCGCCCGAAGAATCAGTTATCCTCCTCGGCAAATGGGGTATGTTACACAAGAATTATCTACCGAAAAACAAGAAGGTATTATTTACAACACTACTTACCCAAGGTAAACTTTATCAGCACTGTGCTGAGATAGAAAATCAGGCAAGAAACATGTTTGATACTCTTGTAGAGCAGATGAAAGAAGCTGAAGGTGTTACTGAACAACTAAAAGAAGAAAATCAGATGGAGTGGGTGCAGAGAATGCACAATATTCAGCAAAGAGCAAGAGAATATGTTTGTAATAATCTAATTTTCTGTTAAGAACCAAATATGAGGCTGTTCGTAGTTTAACAGCCTCATATTATATAATTAAAACAATTTATTCACATAACTTTTCTATGTGATTCTTTTTAATGTTTACATCAAATCCAAACTTACTATAAAAATGTATTAGTCTGTCTTTATGCTCAGGGTCATCGGCATCATCTAAATCTTCTGTACTTAACCAGCCTGTATATTTTTTTACACCTAAAATTTCTCCTATTTCAAATAGAACATTCATAACAATAGTTCCATATCCTTGATTTCTGTTTGCCTTATTATTTTGTATGTCAACTATTTTAATTCTTTTCTCATCAGAAAAGTGTTCTGTAAAAAGAGTAATTACTTTAAACCTACAAAAAAACAAATGGATATTTATGTCGTTTTTTCTATAACCTTCTTTTATCTCAACTTGTATTTTATAATCATCACTATTTAAATTTGGTGTTTTGTTGTCATATTTCATTCTAATAAAATCATACTGTGTCATAAAAGGTTTATTCTCCTTGTTAAAAGTTAAACAATAAATTCTATTTTATTATTTTCTTCACTTTAAAATCTCATCAAGCAGTGCTTTGTATCTATCTGACAATGATACCATCATTAAATCATACCAAAGATTTTTTGAGTATTGCCCATTTTCAATACACCAAATTTTATAATGCAACCCTTTTTCAGTATATAAGTCTATAGGGATGTTTTCGTTGCTTTCAGAATATTTCTGAAGATAGTCACTTATGGCGTACTGATTCCTTGTGCAATCTATATGAGAAAAAGTGTCAATTTCAGGATAATACATACCATGAAGGAATGTTGTTATGCAGTGTGAACTTGATGTGCTTTCTTCTATATAGGGTAGTGTTTCTATCTCAATATGCCAGAATGGTTGCTCCTTTATGGTATCGTAGTCTTGTTTTACTACCATCAATAATTTATCGCAGGTTTCGTCATCAATATGAACGGTAATAGTTTTTGGTTGTTTCAATATACTATCTCTAAAATGAAATTGCGGTCCATAATATTTTTCAAAGTCAAGTGAAGAATATGATATGGCTTGCTCAGCAGGCAGAGCTAATCTTTCATCAAGTCTAAGTAAAATATTCCCATCTTGAACATTGTCAACAATGAGTCTTGCAAAAGCAGGCATTGTATCTCCAAACTTAATTGGTGTTGTTTTTGTAAGAATATTGTAAAGATATGATTTATTCTCAAAAATAAAGTAATCTCGTTTGAATTCTACACCATTTACAATAGACAGACCATATTGATTAGTATTATGTAATAATTTTTCATTCTCCGTAATTGTCCGAATATCTATTTTTGTTTCTCCAAACAAATCTAAAATATACGCTGTTAGAACAAGCGCAAACAAATCATTTAAAGACGGAACGACCTCCAAGTTTTTACCTTTAGCTAGTGGCTCTATAAAGGTGTATGTATAGTAATGAACCCAATGATTTATATCATTTTGCAGCATATAATTAAGCATAGTATCTGCAGGGATTTTTGAATCATTAAATTTTTCCACTACCAAATCAACTAATGGCTCAAGATATACAGGAATTTTAAATTTAGTTAGTCTCGAGTTAGATAAATAATTTAAATATTGTTTTCTAATTGTAAATATCAAATACTCCACATTTTTGTATTCATTAGATTCAATAACTGAAAATATAAAACTATTTATTTTGTCTTCAAGCAATTCAGAATGTGTCATAAGTAATCCTCGTTTTTTCAGTTAACCTTTGATTAAATCCTCATAAGCCTCTATAAGCCATTGATGTGCCATTACCAATAAGTTGTTATCAAACTGATATTTGATATAAAGATAACAGGCTTTATCTAATGTTTCAACAGTACCGCTTTTCAGCAAATCATCATATGACGGTACACCTTTTTGGTCCCAAGATATTTTATCTGCAATGAATATAACCTTATCATACAAGCTTGCATTTTTTCTCAGGGTTGTATGGCATTCAATTGCATTCAGTATATCTGAATCGGTGAGGCCATATTCTTCTTGTGCTATGATTTTTGAAACTCTTTGATGTAAAAGAGCGTGATATTTTTCTTCTGCAGGGTCTATTTTCAAACCACTCATTTTTGCAAACTCATACATTTCTTGCGGTGTCATCACTCCGCTGATATCGTGAAGTAATGCTGCAAGTTTTGTCTTTGTAACATCAAGGCTATATACTTTAGCTAAACCGATAGCTAATTCTGCCACAGTTTCAACATGCTTCAAAACATCTTCTTTGTTGTTACTGAGATATTTATTTTTTATTAAATCAATCAAATCATAATTATCCATTGAAAATCACCTTAAAAAAACAAATACATGATGGTTTATAGTTGTATTTCCAACTCTAAACATTTCCATTCTTCGCCAAGCACAGTATAGGTTTCTGTCTTTCCCAAAACAACATCTTGAAAACCAACTGCTTTGTAACAGTAGTAAGCAGATTCATTATTTTCAAAAACGCCCAAAGAAACCTTTTTAGCACCGTAAATATCTTTTGCAAATTTTAATCCTAACTGAAGCATTGCTTTTCCGTATCCTTTGCCACGCTTTGCGGGGTCAACAACTACAAAGCCGAATCTCAGTTCATCAAAGCTTTCTGATGGTCTTCTCATTGTAAAGAATCCAACAATCTCATCATCTTCAATAGCAGTAAAAGCCATAAGATTTTCAACAAAACTGAATTTCTTTTTACTTATGGGATACTTACCCATAACACCTGCAGACCAT
>JAZNVE010000064.1:0-8667 GCA_045592665.1 Acutalibacteraceae bacterium | reverse complement strand
AAATAGGGAGGGGGACCGCCATTTGCTAATTTTATTCTTTGATTTGTTTTCAAACGCGTGAGATATTTGATTTTAATATTTAGTTCAGCGGAGCGGTGGTGGGTAGTTCTCTTACTGTTTTTCTTCAGTTCGATAGAAGCGATAGCCCAACCTCTCTGCGTAAGGAGAGAGGGGGACCGCCCTGAATTATTTTTTCTTATAAATAAAGCGAAATGCGTGTGGTAAATTTAATGTGTGAATTAATAAAGTCGGAGCGGTGGAGAGTCCCAAGCAGTTCGTTTATAAATAAACCGTTAAGTTAACGATAAACTAAACTTTTTAGATGTATGATTAATTATTTCGGGCGTTTTTAAAAAATATGTTTTATATTTAATAGTTGAGATAAGATGATTAATTGTAATCCTCATCATCGTTTTCGTAAGTGTAAAAAATGAAGGAAGCCCCGTATTTACAGGCTTCATCATAACATTCAAGGGATTCGGGAACATCAATATACCATTCTCTACCGGGAATAGAAGATTCAAGAACATTCAGAACCGTCCATTTTTCGTTGTCATGTATATGTTTTTTTGCTTTGTTAAGGGCGGTTAAATATGTGGCTCCCTTTACCCAGCAATTGATAAATGCACCTATACACTCTTCCTTTTCGGGGTTGTTATCCATAGGAACGGCATGTATCATAAAATAGAAAATTCTTTCTTTCAACTTAATAGCTCCTGTAACTAAATAAAGTAACTTTTTAATACAGCTTGTGTGTTATTCTGATTATATCACGCAAAACCTGATAAGTCCAGTATTGATACTATGAGTAAAAATGAAAACATATAATAGTAAAAAACACTTGATTTTATTTCGTTTATAGAGTATAATTCTTTGTGCATTAAAGGGAAATAACCGAATAATAACGATATGTGCCTCAATTTGGGGACGTTTCCGAGCGCCGGCGGTGGCGGATGCAGCGAGGAAAAAGGAGTGGCGCAACAAGGAGTATTGTGAAGTGAACAACGAGCAAGACGACTATGTTGCAACAGGAAGAGCGCTACGTTCGTTTTGAACGTGAAATTCCGATAGTTCCCTTGGGTGAAAAATTTAATAATATCGAGATGTGGCTCAATTTGGTAGAGCGCTACGTTCGGGACGTAGAGGCTGTGGGTTCAAATCCCGTCATCTCGACCAAAAATGAAGGTGTGTACAACGCGTACACATCTTTATTTTTTTTGATTTGTGGAAATAACAGGGATTTGACCCCCTCGCCGAAGGCGAATATAATCGGGTGTTCGCGTAGCGAATGATGGGCAGAGCCCATCAAATCCCGTCATCTCGACCAAAAATGAAGGTGTGTACAACGCGTACACATCTTTATTTTTTTGATTTGTGGAAATAACAGGGATTTGAACCCTCTCGCCGAAGGCGAACATAATCGGGTGTTCGCGTAGCGAATGATGGGCAGAGCCCATCAAATCTCGTCATTTCGACCAAAAACAAAGCGGATAGCGACAGCTATCCGTTTTGCTTTTTATATTCAATATGTTAAGGATTAATTGGTTGATTCGTAAATTTCAATTGCTTTATCTAAAATTGGGTTAAGACAATTTTCTATATAATCGTGACTTTTAAATCCACCAAAAGAACCATGCATTGTTTGGATAAATACAATGGGTTTTGTTTTTATTATACCTTGATATAAATTTGCTCTAGAACCTTGTATATCCAATATTTTTTTGCAGTTGAAATGTTGGTGTAATTCGGCTCGCATAGTTTCTTTAAACACACCGTGATCTGAAGATTGAATAACTACAATATCTGGTTCGAGTATTTTAAGTTCTTTTATTAATAAATTTATGCAATTAGAAGACATAGCATTTGTGTGGCACAAACCTTTCTCTTTATCAGGTTCGTTTTCTGGAACAAAAGCACATTTATAAAGGTTGCATAAAGTGTATCTTTTAAGTGCATCATTAACCCATAATGTGCCTTTTTTAGTGATCTTAGGTTGTGGTTTATCTTTGTTCAAAAAATCTGCAAGCAAATAAGCCAAAATATACTTAACACCATTGTAATGAGGATTAATAGCATCATCGGTAAATGCTGGAGGTATTACATCGGTGACAATTTTCTCTTTAGGGAAACCTTCAATACCAACCATAACAATTTTAGGTACGTTTTCTTCGGTGCCGTATAACTCGCCAATTCGTGCGCGGTCAAAAATGAATTTATCTATAATTTTACTGCAACCGCTGTATTTTATATGCTTTCTGCATTCATTATAGTGAGGGCAGGTGTTATCCTTCCCATAAATTTCTCGGATTTGTTTTTTATAAAATTCAAACATTGTAACAACCTCCAATGGCTTCTTTTTTGAGTATATATTTTTGTTTATGAAATGTCAATCAGATTAAGTGTAGGGTCATTTCTTTTATATAATCGTTTTAAAATTTTAATTTAGTCCGTTTTTAAAAATATTTTATAAAAATGGACCAACTTCAAAGAAAAAAACGATTATATAAGCAGACCCCTATAAAATGAAACAAAGGAGGATTTTTATGAGAAAATACAAAATGATTGCGCTTGCCTATAACAAATGGAGCGAGGGCAGAGGAGAAGATTCTATAGAAATGCTGATTGATGCCGAAAACGGATTTTTGCAGGCGGATGACAGATTTATATGGAGCAGAAAATCAAAGCTGCTTGAAGATTTGAAGTGCTACGCTAAAAATAATCACGAGATGGAGAATTGTGTGGTTGTTACCAGACTTAAATATGATGTTGACAAGCCTGCGGAGTTTGACCGGCTGCTTGGCAGGGCACACAACGCCATTAAGAAAACAGATATGGCACTTATTGTTCTTCTGGAATGTGATAAGGAGGCAGAGGTGTTTAACCTGCAGGATTTTCAATGTGAATATGGCACAGATGGTGGCTTGGAAATGTTTTTTGATTTAATAATTGTAGAGGAAGAAAACAAAGGAGAAATCAAAACCCGCATTTTGAAAAACAAAAGCGGTGGAATTTACACACTATAAGGAGAATTAGCATGATAATTACTGTAAATGAGAGCACAATAGGAGAACTGTTCTTTTCTTTACCAGAGCCCGAAGAGTTAACCAAAGCAGAAGAGCAGATTTCTGACATTTGCCGTAGTGCTTTAAACGATGAAGAAAGCAGCCGATTGGAATACGAATTAGAACAAATGAAGAAAACAAAAACCGTATTTCATTTTCTTGTACTTAAGGAAATATATGATTTCTCTAAAGAACAGGGGCATGCAATTGTTCTAAAGGGGAATTCAGCAGGGTCTATTATTTCTTATTTGTTGGGGATATCACCAATTAATCCAAATGAATTGCCTTTTATATCACCTGAACTGATTTGGGAATCACACAGAAAATTTTATATACCTGATTTTGAGATAAACATTTCTGCTGATATTCGCCCCTTAATTCAAAAAAGGCTGGATGAAAGGTTTGGTTCTATAGAGTCTGATGATAATCTTTTTTACAATATCAGGATGACGGACGATACTTTTTGGGACAAGATAAGCGGTGCCGAAATCAATATAAAAAACTTTGATTTAGATATGTGTACTGCAGTAATGCAGGAATTGTTCCCTGCACAGAAAAATGTTTCTTGCAATTTTGAACAACTCATAAATGTTTATGCTTATGATGCAGGAGCTTTTATAAATGAAATTTCTTCAGAAAAATTGCTTTCTGCTGATGTTATTGTTACCCGCGACCAATTATATACTGCTTTAATTTCAAATAGTGTGCCTAAAGAACTGGCAATAGAAGTGGTGAAAAAAGGTGTATGGAGCAACAAACCCAAAAAAGAAGAATATCTTTTGTATTTAGAAAAGTATTCGTTACCTGAATCGGTTATATACGCATTCAATAATGCGAAACACCTTTGGGATGCAGTTTCGTGTATCAGTAGATTATGTGTAATTTGCCAAAGCAAGTATGAATCCGTAATTGAGTCTTAATGCATTTGACTATATAAAACCAAGGAGCTGACTTTTTTAGTCAGCTGCCATTCTTTGTATTATGCAGTAAAAATTTTTACATACTTTGCTCGGTTTTCAGTCGTTTTTCTTTTATTGCTTTAGTTGTTGATTGGTGATATAATCAAAAGGAAAAATAAGAAATTATCGTAACCACATAACACAGAAACGCAAAGGGGATTTTGTCACTTGTGATTGAAAAGAATGGTTGCATTGTGCTATAATTATTTCAATAAATCTGTATCCGGGAGGATTTATTTTTATGAAGAAAAACTTAAAATCAAAAATATGCGGAACAATTTTTCTTGTTTTGGGCATGGCTTTTGCAATTGTTGGTTTGTATTACTACCACATGCAATATCTTTGTTTTGAATATACACCGCTTCAGTTTATTCTCGGCGTTGTGGTTTCCCTTGGGGGAGCGTTACTTTCCATACCCCTTAGCAAAAAAACGGATAAAAAGAAAATCGCATTGAACGCAGTTTTAACGGCTTTGGTTTTTGCGGTTATCCTTATGGGACTTATGTTTTTGATAAATGCCGTAATCGGCAACGGTGAGCTTGAATTGGCGGCGCTGGTTATTCCCGTGTATCTCACATTCATAATCACAGCTGTTATGGCTAGTCTTTGTGTGTTGAGGATATTTAGCAAAAAGATTTTAAAAGCGATTCTCTGCATACTTATTGTTAGCGGATTTCTCTTCGGAAGTCATTCGTATATCAAATCCCACATTTATGATTTGCTTTACGAAAATTACATCGCTCCGACACCCGTTATATCAACAGTATCAGAAGAAAATAATGATGATAAATTAATCATTGGCGATTTTTATGTAAGCACAACCGGAAATGACAACAACAGCGGTACAAAGGATTCACCGTTTCTGACTATTGAAAAAGCGGTTGAAGCTGTAAGAAATACAGATAAAACAGGCAAAAACGGAATTACGGTTTGCATAGAAGGCGGTGAATACCGCGTGTCTTCTCTCGAACTTACCAAAGAGGATTCGGGCACAGAGGAATGTCCCGTAACATACTGTTCTTATAACGGTGAGGTTATTATCAATGGTGGTATAACACTTGATACCGCCGATTTTAAAAATGTAAAAGGTTATCCCGAAATTGCAGAAAGACTTTCTGCCGATGCTCAGAAAAATGTTGAGGTTATTGACCTGACAAAAGCACCATATTCGCTCACAAGGGACGATTGGGGTAAGATTTATGCAATCGGCTCTTACCATACAGCGGATAATTATGACGGCGATTATACAGGTCCTCTTTATTGCGAGCTTTTTGTGGATGACATAAGACAAACCGTTGCAAGATATCCCGATAGTGAATATCTTTATACCGAAGAGGTTGTAAAAACAGGCTTGGGTAAGGAATCCGACGGTGCGCTTACAGAGGTTAAAGATTGGTATGAAATCCGTAATCCCGAACCGGATATTTACAAAGTGAATCCTGAACTTGCAAAGAGAATTTCAGGCTGGAAAAACCTTAATGATGTGTGGATGTTCGGCTATTGGAAATATGATTGGGCGGATGCTTCAACTCCCATAGGAAATTTTGATAAAGATACTCGTGAGCTTACACCCCGGTTCGTTAGTCTTTACGGAACAAAAACCGATGCACCGTACTATTTTTTCAACGTTCTTGAAGAGCTTTCTGCACCCGCAGAATGGTATCTCGACAGAGAAAAGGGACTCCTTTGTATGTGGGAACCTGAAAACAAGGATAATGCAGAAATTATTCTTTCTCTCTCACTCAATCCCGTAATAAATTCTGCGGCTGATTACATTACCTTTGACGGATTAACCGTAAAAGGAACACGAAGTGACGGCGTAGTTATAACAGGCAATAACAATACCGTTCAGAATTGTCTTATCAAAAATGTTGCAGGCAATGCTCTTGTTATGAACGGAAGCAATAACCTTGCATATAACAACGAAATTACTCGTACCGGAAAGGGCGGAATTATTATTACCGGTGGCGATACTCAAACTCTTACCCCCGGTAACAGCAAGGCTGACAACAATTACATTCACGATTGGTCGGAAATTTACCAGACGTATCAGCCTGCCGTTACTCTTGAAGGCGTAGGAAATATTTGCTCTCACAACGAAATGGCGAACTCTCCTCACGAGGCAATTACATATAAAGGTAACAATCATATTATTGAATATAATCTTATCCACGATGTATGCCTTCTTTCCGATGATGCAGGTGCAATTTATTCGGGACGAAGCTGGGTGTGGTACGGCAATATCGTGAGATACAATTGTATTTATAACGTCGGTTCGGAAAATCACAGACCCGATGGTATTTATCTTGATGACGCGGTTTCAGGTCATCAGATTTACGGAAATCTTCTTATCAATATTCCCAGCAACTCAATTCATGTCGGCGGCGGCAGAGACAATATCATAACCAATAACATCATCGTTAACCCCGGCAACAATGCTCTGAGGTTTGATGACAGAGCAAGAGAGGGTGCTCTTGAAAACGGATGGTTTACTCATGCTCATATCGGCAGTGGTGATATGTGGGAAGCACTGTATAATTCACCCTGGCAGAGTGAAGCCTGGCAAAAGGCATTCCCCGAATACAAGAACTGTACGGACGATATTTCAAAAGCAGATTCGCCCGATTATATACCCAATCCTACAAGTACCTTCAAAAATAATATTATCATTAATAAAAATATGGGTTATGGCGAGATTTACAGCTCCGTTTGGCAGTTCAGCGATATAAGCGACAATGCAATATATAATGTAGGCAAATGTGATGAAATCTTTGTGGATTCCGATAACGGAGATTATAATATCAAGGATATTGATGAAATCAGAAAACACGCTCCTGATTTTAAAGAAATCCCTCTTGATATGATAGGTAGGGTAGGGTGAAAGGAATTATCCGAACCGTGTTTTCTACAGGCGGATTTCCGTTCATCCTGCGTTAAAATACTCGCCAATCCGGTAAACTGATAAAATCCAATTTGTGAAAAAAACACAAGGGAGGTGACTTTTCAGTCAGCTCCCTTTCTTTGTATTATGCAGTAAAATTTTTTTACACTGGAAAATGTGTTTGGTATATGTTTAATTTTTATATTAACTGTTCAAAGTTGACATATTAAGTGTATTATGTTAATATAATATTGCAAATCTGAATAGTTATTTTCAGGAGGAGTTATGAAGATTACGCAATTTGACAGTGAAAAAGCAATTTTACAAGAATTTGGCAATCGAATAAAACAATATAGAGTATCCTTGAATATTACACAGCATCAGCTTGCTCAGAGATGTGGCGTTTCGGTAACTACATTAATGCGTATAGAAAATGGTGATGATACAAAATGGTCTGCCATAATTAAAATTTTATCGGAATTTAATTTGTTGGATAATCTTGATATGCTTATTCCTGAACCTCAACCTGATTACAAAGCGATGTTTGAAGAAAAAGCAATCAGAAAACGCGCAAGACCTGACAAGAAGACTTCAAATGATACTTGGGTCTGGGGAGAAGACAGGGAGGATGATGAGGATTGAAAAAAGTAAATACTGTTCGTGTTAAAATGTGGGGTACTACTGTGGGATATCTTCATCAGGAGGATAATGGTTTAGTAGGCTTTCAGTATGATGATGAGTTTTTGAAGAGTAATATCGAAATTTCACCTGTTACAATGCCGTTATCAAACATTACCTATTCTTTCCGTAGCTTGCCGGAACAAACCTTTTACGGACTTCCGGGTATGGTTGCAGATTCGCTTCCTGACAGATTCGGTAACATTGTTATCAACAGATATTTAGAAAGTCAGGGAAGAGCGCCTGATAGCTTATCTGTTATAGAAAGGCTTTGTTACACAGGCAAAAGAGGTATGGGTGCATTGGAATATGAGCCTTCCCGGGAAATCGGAGCGATAGACGAGCCTGTTGACCTTGATGCTTTAACAAAGCTTGCTTCTGAAATACTTTCTGAAAAAGAGAATATTCATATTGAAGAAAATGATCGTCTTATGTCTCAATTGATGGAATGCAGTTCTTCTGTTGGCGGAGCAAGAGCCAAGACACTTATAGCCTGGAATCCTGAAACAAACGATATCCGTTCAGGTCAGATTGAAGCAGGTAAAGGTTATGAATATTGGTTATTAAAATTTGATGATATTAAAAACAACAAGGATAAAGACACTCGTCCTGATGATAGTGAGTATACAAAGATTGAATACGCATATTATCTCATGGCTGTTGAAGCGGGTATAGAAATGAGTGAATGTAAGCTTTACAAAGAGAACGGAAAAGCTCATTTTATGACAAGGCGTTTTGACAGAACAGGTAAAAACGGCAGGAAGCTGCATATGCAAACGCTTTGCGCTTTAGCTCATATGGACTTTAATTCACCAATGATTTATTCCTACGAGGATGCTTTTTCTGTAATGAAGAAGCTTAGGCTTCCCTATAGCGACTACATTCAATTGTTTAAACGAATGGTCTTCAATGAATATTCAAAAAACTATGATGACCATACCAAAAATATATCCTTCCTTATGGATAAAAAAGGTGTTTGGTCCTTATCACCTGCTTACGATGTAACCTTTGCATACAGAAAAGACAGTCAATGGGTTAAGGCTCATCAGATGCTTATTAACGGAAAGGCTGACAACATAACAAAAGA
>JAZNVE010000063.1:0-28575 GCA_045592665.1 Acutalibacteraceae bacterium | reverse complement strand
AGGCTATATCGTATACCGTAAAACAGGTAACGGTAGCTGGGTAAAGTTAGCAACAGTTAAAGGTAATTCAAAAATCAGCTATCTTGACAAAACAGCTAAAAAAGGCGTAACCTACAAATACACCGTAAGAGCATATTACGGCTCATCCACAAGCTATTACAATACAAAAGGTCTTACGATAAAAGATAAATATTAAGAAAAAAGCTCCTTGCTACTGCAAGGGGCTTTTTAGTTAAGGGATAAGAGAGAAAAGATAAGATAAAAGGGGCGAAGCCGATTATAATGTTCACTTCGTGAAGCGATATACCTTCGGTGCGATATGTTGACACGCGATATATACGAAGTATGCGATATATTTTGCTAACGCAAAATGTGAAGGCTACGCCTGAATTATAGAAAAAGTTGTTGTAACGCGAAGCCTCGCCCTACTGCGTAAGGAGGACGGCGAGGCTTTGCGTTACAATTACTTGATTGTTTCCGATAATTACCCATTAAAAAAACTGCTCGGTTTTACCCGAGCAGTTTGATTTTATTCTTTATCTAAAATAATCTTAGCAATCTTATAAACGTCACCGCAACCGAGGGTGAGGACAAGGTCGCCTTCTTTAGCATTTTCTTTAATGTAGTCCGCAACCTTCTGGAATGTGTCGAACCATACTGAACCGGGGATTTCATCCGCAAGGTCCTGAGTAGTAATACCGTAGGTATTAATTTCTCTTGAACCCATAATTTCAGTAAGAACAACTCTATCTGCAATCGAAAGAGCCTTTGCAAAAGCATCAAGGTGAAGTTTAGTTCTGCTGAAAGTAAAGGGTTGGAATACTGCCCAAACACGGTTATAATTCATTTTCATTGCGGCAGAAAGTGTAACTTCAAGCTCTGCGGGATGGTGAGCATAGTCGTCAACAATGTCAAAACCATTGTATTCGCCCAAATATTCAAAACGTCTGCCGGCACCTTTAAAGGTGGCAACACTCTTCTGGCATTGTTCGAAGGTTGCTCCGCAGTACATTGCAGTACATATAGCAGCTAAGGCGTTGAGAACATTATGTTCACCGGGTACACTTAACTCAACTCTGCCAAGGTTTTCGCCCTTATGGTAAACGTTAAAGCAGGGGAATGCGCCATCCTTCCAGTCAACGTCTTTTGCCACATAGTCACAAGCATCGGTTTTACCGAAGGAAATCATAGTTTTACCTTCAACGCCTGTAATACTATCAATTGTGTTCTTATCGTCACCGTTATAAATAACGCATTTTGTTGACATATCAGCAAATTTTCTGAATGAAGCTTCAAGATTTTCGAGAGTCTTGAAGTACTCCATATGGTCGCGGTCAACGTTAAGGATAACGCTTACATCGGGACTTAAATCAAGGAATGTATCCTTGTATTCACAAGCCTCGCAAACGAGAATATCGCTTTTACCCACTCTGCCGTTTGTACCTGTAAGGGGGAGCTTACCGCCGATTACAGCCGAGGGGTCAAAGTCATTATCAATAAGTATATGTGTAAGCATTGAGGTGACGGTTGTTTTACCGTGAGTACCGCAAACACCGATACAGTTGGGATATTTTCTTGTGAAATAACCGAAAAGTTTACTTCTCTCAAAGGTAGGGATGCCTTTTTCTTTAGCGGCAACAAGCTCAGGGTTATCGGGAAGAAGGGCGGCAGTATAAACTACCATATCCGCACCGTCAACATTTTCTGCCTTCTGACCCATTGTAACGGGAATACCGAGGGCACGTATGCGTTTTAATGTGTCGGATTCATTGTTATCGGAGCCTGTAAGTTTATGACCCTGAGAATGTAAAATCTCAGCAAGGGGACACATACCGCTCCCGCCGATGCCGATAAAATGAATACGTTTTGCACTATTTATAACTTGCTCTATATTCATGAAAAGATTCCTTTCATTATAGACTCTACGAGAATTATACTCTAATTATTCACAAAAATAAACCCCTGAAATACAATTAGTTAAATTCGTTCAAATATACGGGATTTTTCTAAGGCTTTTCTTAAAGCCGTACCAAGAATACCGCAGGAAATAATTTCGCCAATGCAAACGGTTAAAAGTATAAACCAATAGGCATCACTTACGCCGTAAACAAATATTAAAACAGGGGGAACGATAATTGCGTTGGATATAATAGGGGGCAAAACCGCAAGAAGCTTGTGGTTTTTCAAAAGGTATGTAAATATAGCGCCCAAAAGTGTTGCTAAACTACCGAAAATTACATCCCATAAAGCACAGCCTGTAAGAAGATTTGAAATAAGACACCCGATAAATAAACCGGGAATTGCTGCGGGGGTGAATATGGGAAGTATCGTAAGAGCTTCCGAAAATCTTACCTGAATTACACCGCTTGAAAGACCCATAGCCGAGGCGAGATAGGTAAGTACCACGTACAAAGCCGCTATAATTGCACCAACGGCGAAGTTGACCAATTTTTTTCTGTTTTTCATTTTAATCACTCCATAGTTTTGATTGAGCCGAGAGGTTTTGAACACCGTACGGTTTCTTAAGGTAAATTTTCACACTAACTGCGTCAAAAAATTCGAAATACGACAGTATTCCTTCATTTTTTTCCTTGTTATTGCAAAAATTTTGCCTTAATAAACTGCTCGCACCTAAAAATCTAAAGATTTTGGTGCAGCGGGATGTTTCTTCGGCGCAGACATACTTTACGTATATCAAGACGAAAAACGTACTGCTGCGCTGAAAGATTTAATTTTTAGGCGTGCGGGATTCAAATCCGCTCGGCTCTGTGAGGATGGTTTCGAACTCACATTTTATATAAAAATACCAGTTCACTTTCGTGAAAAAGGTATAATTATATTTTCTTGAAAAAATCTCAAGGGTGGTATATTATATTAGTAATAATGTATGCACGAAAGGGTGTATTTTAAATGATTAATGTTACAATCTGGAACGAGGGCAGACACGAAAAAGAAAGCGAAAGCATTGCTAAGGTCTACCCCAACGGAATACATAATTGTATTGCAGATTTTTTAAAGACTGATGAAGAACTTTTTATTAGAACAGCAACTCTTGATGACCCTGATAACGGTCTTCCCGAGGATGTTCTTGAGAGTACTGATGTCCTTTTATGGTGGGGTCATATGGCTCACGAATGTGTACCGGATGAGCTTGTTGACAGAATCCACAACCGCGTTATGCGTGGTATGGGTTTTATTGCTTTACATTCCGCCCATTTTTCAAAACCATTTATAAAGCTTATGGGAACAACCTGTTCTCTCAAATGGCGTGACGGTGACCGCGAAAGATTATGGTGTATAAATCCGTCCCACCCCATAGCCAAGGGCATTCCCGAGAGCTTTGATATTCCCGTTGAGGAAATGTACGGTGAGCGTTTCGATATTCCCGCACCGGATGAATCAGTTTTCATTGCCTGGTTCAAGGGTGGCGAAGTATTCAGAGCGGGTAACTGTTGGTATAAAGGCTTAGGTAAAGTCTTTTACTTCCAACCCGGTCACGAGGAAAATCCCACATATTATATCCCCGAAATTCAAAAGATTATCAACAACGCCGTTC
This sequence comes from Acutalibacteraceae bacterium, assembly GCA_045592665.1. GTDB lineage: Bacteria > Bacillota > Clostridia > Oscillospirales > Acutalibacteraceae > DTU089. Next base: position 25,019 of record JAZNVE010000063.1, on the reverse strand, counting down.
ACTGGGCGGCGCCCGTTAAAGTTGTTGATGAAATTATATGTCCGTGGGTTGAGTCACCCGAAGAAAATTACGACGGACCCAATAAATAATTATACCACTAAACTTAACTATTATCAATAAGAAAACAGGTGAATACTATGATTAAATTTTTATTTCAGGGCGATTCAATAACCGATGCAGACCGCCGTCGTGATAATGACTATAATTATGGCTACGGTTATCCTAATCTTTTTGCGTCAGAGGTTCTTAAAAACAGACCCTATGAATTTGAATTTATAAATTGCGGTATCAGTGGCGACAGAATTGTTGACGTTTACGCAAGAATTAAAATGGATATTATTAATCTTAAGCCTGACTATATGTCATTGCTTATAGGTGTTAATGACGTGTGGCACGAGCTTAACGAAGAAAACGGTGTCGCCGCTCCTAAATTCGAAAAAATATATGATATGCTTATTTCGGAAATAATTGAAGCATTGCCCGATATTAAAATAATGCTTCTTGAACCCTTTGTACTTAAGGGTTGCGGTACTGAGAGATATTATGATGTTTTCCGCGAGGAAGTGAAGAAACGCTCGGACGCAGTAAAAAGAATTGCTGAAAAATACAATCTCAAATTTGTACCCTTACAGGCTAAGTTTGACGAAGCCGCCGAGGGTGGCAATGACACATACTGGCTTGTGGACGGTGTTCATCCCACTGCCGCGGGACATTGCCTGATAAAAGATGAAATGATGAAAGTTTTTGAATAAGCGGGGATGTAAAAAAAGCGCAGATCGTATAAAACCATATATAATAATGGGTTCTGCAGGTTTATTAAGCCTGTAGAACCCATTTAAAATATAAAAGTGTTGACAATTTATGTTTTATACTACGAACAAATTTCGCCACTCGACGTACCTTTGTACGCCTTCGGGCAAGTAAAACCAAGTCTGAAGCCTTGGTTTTACTCAGTTTGTCCGTTCTGCATCTTTTTTTCCTATCCCCTAAAAATGGTCTGTAACAATTAGTTACAGACCATTTTTATATAGTTATAATTCCGCCTGAATTTTCGGGCTCGGCTACTTTTAATATGTAGTCGCGGTTTTCTAAAGCACCTATGTCAAGGAGTGTTTTAGTTGCCGTATTGTGAGCCAGCTCGGGTGTGTTATTATCCCGACTTAAGTGAGCTAAAACAATATGGGTTGTACCTTTGTTTACAAGTGCCGTTAGTGCATCAGCACAGGCATTATTCGAGAGGTGACCTATATCGGAGAGAATACGTTTTTGCAATGTGTATGGGTACGGACCGCTACGAAGCATTGCGATGTCGTGATTTGATTCAATATAAACAAGTTTACAACCTGTTACGGAACTTAAAATTTCCGATGAAACAAACCCCGTATCCGTAGCAATTGCGGCTTTAGTAGTGCCGTCGCAACCTGTAATGACATAACCTCTGCCATCGGCACAGTCGTGGGAGGTTTTAAAAGGTTTAATATTAAGTCCCGCAACGGATATACAATCCGTATTTATACTGATATCAACGTGCTTAGTGTTAAGCACACCCTTATTTTTTAAGGCTAAAATCGTACCTGCGGAAGCATACACGGGTATATTATGCCGTGCGGCAAAAACGCTGAGACCATTGGTGTGGTCCGTGTGTTCATGGGTAAGAAAAATCCCCTTAATATTACTGATATCAATATTATTATTTTTTAACATCAGTTCGGTTTGTTTGGCACTTCTGCCTACATCCACAAGGATACCGCCGTCACGGTCCGCTATGTAAACAGAATTGCCGCTGCTTGAAGAAAACAGCGGACAAAATCTAAGCATATTTAATTATTCCTCTTCGAATTTTACTCGGGCAATGTCAGCACCTACGCCCGTAAGTTTTTCAATAAGCTTTTCGTAACCTCTGTCAATAAGCTTGATATTACCGACGGTCGTTTCACCCTCTGCCATAAGACCGGCTATAACCATAGCCGCACCGGCTCTTAAGTCATCGGCTTCAACGGGAGCACCGTTAAGGGTTTCAACGCCTGTAATCAAAGCGGTATCACCGTTTACTATAATATTAGCACCCATACGTCTTAATTGGTCAATGTATTTGAAGCGGTTATCCCATACGTCTTCAACAACGGTGCTTGTACCGTTACAGGTGCAAAGAATTGTAGCAAACTGAGGTTGCATATCTGTGGGGAAACCGGGGTGGGGGCTTGTCTTAACTCTACAAGCCTTGCAACGTCTACCCTCAGAAATGATTCTTACGCTTTCGTCACCCTCAATTACTGTAACACCGCAATCCTCAATTTTATTGGTAATTGACTCAAGGTGTTTGGGGATAACGTTATTAATTGTAACGTCACCGCCTGTTGCGGCAACTGCAACCATATAAGTACCCGCTTCAATCTGGTCGGGGATTATTGAATAAGTGCAACCGTGCATATTTTCAACACCGCGGATTTTAATAACCTCGGTACCTGCACCACGGATGTCCGCACCCATGGAGTTAAGGAAGTTGGCAAGGTCAACAATGTGGGGTTCACGAGCGGCATTTTCAATAACTGTAAGACCCTTGGCTTTAACTGCGGCGAGCATTACGTTCATAGTAGAGCCAACGGAAACTACATCAAGATAAATTGATGAACCGTAAAGCTCCTGAGCCGTAGCGCAAACAACCGCCTTTTCGGTGCTTACATCCGCACCTAAGGCTTCGAAGCCTTTAATGTGTTGGTCAATGGGGCGAAGACCGAAATAGCAACCGCCGGGTAACGCAACACAAGCGGATTTGAACTCACTTAAAAGAACACCTAAAAGGTAATAAGAAGCTCTTAATTTACGTGTCATTTCGTCGGGAACGGGACGGGGCTCAATATCTTTTGAATCTATAAGTAAAACTCCGTCCTCGGGTCTTGTAACCTTAGCACCGAGAAATTCAAGGATTTTAACCATAGTATTAACGTCGCTGATGTTGGGGACGTTTTCAATACGGCATTCTTCCCTCGCGAAGAGAGCCGCAGGAATTATAGCAAGTGCCGCATTTTTAGCGCCACTTATATTTATTTCACCGTTCAGCTTGTTTCCGCCGTGAATAACAAATTTTTCCACAAACTGCACTCCTTTTTACTAATCTTATAAGAAGTTGAAAAATCAACGAAACATCTCAACATAATATTACACATTACATAGTATAACACCTTTAAGATGAAAAAGGAAGTATTATTTAAAATAAACCGGGAAACAAATTGATATAAAAATACGGCAATATTTTGTGTATTCTAACAAAATTAAGGAACTGTAAAAAACGAAGGTTTAGTACAGTTCCTTTTTACATTACCTTTCTATTTAGCGTACATCATTTTATAAAAGTAGGGATAGTCGTTTAAAAATTGTGCCAGGGTAGTACGTGAAGTTGAACCGGGGTCGTTGATATAAAATGAAGATGTTGTAAGAGTGTTGGTTGCTTTTACACCGGTTATAACAACATAGTGTTGACCACCGTTGGATTTTTTAGCACCCAGAAGTACGGGTTTACCCGATTGCAAGGTGTCGTAAATCTTTTTCAGATATCCGTCGGAGGATGTGATTATTGTATAATTTGAGGGCCAATAAACCGCACCACCCGAGGTGTAACTCAGTTTTTTTGCCATCTGGTGAGGATAGATTGTTGTACCCGTGCGGTGGCTTTCGGTCATTGCCAGGGCAGTTGTGGCACAACCGATTTTTGCAATTGTCTGACCCGAAGAACCCAATGTTACATTCGCCCAACGGGAGTCGGTCTGTTTGTAACTTGGTACATTTAGTTTCTTTGCTTTGTAGGTAGTTGCGGAGTTTATTGAAGGCTTTGTGAGATAGTCGGAATGCACATAGCCCGTCTGATTTCCGTTATAAACGATTCTTGAAAAATTACCGGAGGTAGAGAGTACTGACACATACGAACCGCTTGAAAGATACGCTTTAACCGTGTGGGAGGTGGAAGCACCGCTTCGTACTCTTAATTTACCGGAGGTGGTTTTGACGGCTTTAACATCCGTTGAAACGCGGGTTATATAGTCCTGATGGCAATAACCGAATCCACCGCTTGAATACTGTACATACCAGTAATTACCGCTTTTACTGTGAAGGGTAACGTATGAATTTTTACTTAATTTGGTTTTTACGGTTGCATTAGAAGAAGGGGATGAACGCACATTGAGTTTGGTTGAAGCGGTAGTAACTCTACCCGCACCCGTAGGTTTAGCGGCTGCGCTTACCTCGGGCGAAATAATAAAAAGTGAACAACATAGGGTAAAAACTAAGGCTATATTAATAAATTTTTTCAAAAAATTCACCTCGTATGAAAGATTGTCATTTGTAACCGGTTCAAATAATGACTGCGTAAATCTTACCACACCGGGAGTGAAATTTCATTGTATAAAATTTGGCAACGGCAAATTTTTGACAAGGAAAATGTCTTGTGATACCATAAAAATTAAATAATAAAAAGATTTTTTAAAAAATTTAAAATTTTTATGTCAAAAATTGAAAGTTCTTACACTATATAACAGAAGGACTTCTGAAAGGGGTGTGCAGGTGAGCAAAAAACAAATAGCGAACACAAAGCTTGAGCGTGATTATAATCTGTATTTTTCTAACCTGCAACGCTTCTGTATGGTTAAATTGAAAAATCAGGAACAAGCTGATGATTGTGTTCAGGAATGCTTTTACATACTGTATCAACATTATATGAAAGATGAGGATATTAAAAATGTAGCCGGTTTTTTATATAAAGTAGCCGATAATTTAATAAAAGCTCAATGGCGGGAGAATCAAAAGGCAGAAAACATAGTTCAGATAGACGCTATATCCGATACAATCCCGGCAAAGGCGGATGAATACAGCGATTTGGATTACGATTCCTTAGCCGAAAAGCTACTGCGGACTTTAAACGAAAGCGAAAAAGAGCTATACAAACTAAAGTATATTGAAAATAAATCCCTGGACGAAATTTCACGGGAACTGAATATGACCTATCAGGCGGTAGCCAAGCGACTGTCACGACTACGGCAAAAGGTTAAGGAGCTTATAACAGACCATTTTGAAGGAGATGACGACTTTTGAAAGCTTCATTAAAGCAAAACTTCATTACCAATGAAAATTTAAATGATGATATTTTCTACAACTCCTTGGCAGAAGAATTAAATAATATAATTGACGAAGAATTAAGCAAAAATTATGAAGATATAAATGCAGAGCTTATTGACGATTGTTGTCTCGCTCTGAACGAAATATATGAATTACAGAATTCGGAGTTCAAAAATTCCGAAAAAATAATAAATATAAACACAATAATTAAAAAACACAACCTTCAGAACAGAAAAAAATTCGTTGTTTCGGCGGCTTGTGCAGCTATTGCAGCCTTTACGGTAGGAACTACCATATTTACCCTCGGTAACAAAACGGTGATCTTTGAAAGTGAGCTTATAAAATCAGCAGTAGGAAAATTCGAGGAAATATTAAACCTCAGAGAACCCACTACCCAAGAACCATCTACCGAAGAAACCACTACTGTTTTAACCACTGAGCCAATTACCCAACAAACAACAAACCCAACTACAACTGAAGTTGTATCGGAAATAAGAAACATAACCCTTATTGCACCACCCGGGTTCTACAGTACCTTTACTTCCCGGGATGAGATAAATCTTAATAATTTCTATATCTCGGTTAATTACGCAAACGGTGAAAAAGCGGTAGTACCAATTTCAGCGGGTAGCTACGAAATATGTAAACCTCAGGCGGACGGAACTACCGAAATAAAGGCTTATTATAAAGGCTTTACAACATCGTATTATGTAACGGTTATACCCGAGGAAAAGTTGAATCCCGTTATAGTTACGTCTATTTACGGAACTTTTGCAAATGAATATACGATAGATGATATGAGTGTAATTGCCGTGTTCAGTGACGGAAAAGAAAAATGGATTCCCAAAAGCGAGTGTACAATAACCACCGAGGATTTCACGGACGGTGACGAAACAGGAGTTATTGTAACGGTTGAATACCAAGGATGTAGTTTTCAGTTTTTGAGTGAGTGAACAACTGAAACTAAAAACAGTTGTTAGCGGAGCTTTATCATCCCTGTCCGCCTTGGCGGATAGGGAGGGGGACCATTCTACCATAAAACTGATGTTTCACATTTGTTTATTACGGGAGATAAATTTTTGTGTAAAAACAGTTCGGGCGGAATGGTGGTGGGTAGTTCTCTGACGGTTTTTCGGCGGTTGCGTAGAACAACCAATCATCGTAGGGTTTAGGCTTGCCTAAACCGCAAATATATCAATAATTGCACGGGCTGGGCAAGCCACAGCCCCTACAGTAATTTATTGTTCTTTCCAACTAAAGAATAACTGCAAGAGAACTACCTATTACCGCTCCGACCAAACTCGAATGTGCATATATTCATAGGCACGAAGGAATTAAATTATAACAAACCAAAATACAAGGGCGGTCCCCCTCCCTATTTCAGCAGGGCTGAAACAGGGATGATAGGGCTTCGCACCACTTAACATATTCCCGAGGAGGAAGCTATGAAAAATATATTAAAAAAATCCCTATCAATATTCTTAACAGTGTTGATGCTGTTATCAATAGCACCAACAAGCGTTATAACATATGCAGGTGACGCGGTTGATGCAAGTGACGGCATAACCTGGTCCTTTGACGGTGAAACCTTGATTGTCAGCGGTTCGGGCGAATTGTCCTATATTCAAACAAATGAGTGGTATGATGAGATATGGGATAAATGTGTGAATGTTATAGTTGAAAATGGTATTACCACTATCGGCGAAGGTGCATTGGCGGAATTAATAATTCTTGAAAAGGTTGAAATATTAGGTGAGATAACAGAAATAGGCGAATGGGCATTTTACGGTTGCCCAAAGCTTAAAGAAATTAATATACCTGATTCTGTAACGGTAATCGGTGAACGTGCTTTTGGAAACTGTTCTTCGTTAGAACCGATAAATATTCCTGAAAAAATTCTTGAAATAGGCGAATGGGCTTTTGAAAACTGTTCTGGCTTTAAAAATTGGGATTTGGTTTTACCCGATGCGATACAAAAAGTGTCTTTAGGTGCTTTTAGCGGAACACAAATAAAAAGTATTACTACACCGTTTTTGGGCGTAGGACCAACCGGTGCAGATTACACAGAAAGATATAGTAATCACGTAGGTTATATGTTCGGTGACGAGCAGTATTCAGGCTCTTATGCTTCTTATGACTCTGTAAGTGAAAGAACGTATTATTTGCCCAAAACATTGAAAACCGTAACTCTTACGAAGCAAATTAATAATAACAATTTTGAAAATGCAGAAGAAATAGAAAAGATTATTGTTAAAAGTACAGTTGAAGCAACAGAATATCCCGATAACTTTGCCAAGAATTGTAAATCACTTCAATCTGTTGTTTTTGAGAACACTGATAAAATAACACGTATAGGTAACTGTGCATTCTTTTCTTGTGCTGATTTAGAAAATTTTGTTATTCCCGAGAACGTTGCTGAAATTGGTACAAGTGCTTTTGGATATTGTGAATTCAGTAATGTTCAATTACCCGGAAATCTGAAAAAAATAGGAATCCGTGCATTCGAAAACTGCCTTGGTATTACAAGCCTTGTTGTTCCCGAAGGTACAGAAACAATCAGCTCCTTTGCTTTTGGCGGTTGTAGTAATTTGGTGAACGTATCCGTGCAGGAAAATTTGCCCGGAGTTCACGAATATGCTTTTAAAGGTGCAGAATACCAATATCATAATAATGATCCTGAGGAAGACAGCGATTTTGTCGTTACAAATGATGGTACGCTTATAGCCTACTTCGGCACAGACGAAAACGTTGTTGTGCCCGATGGCGTTAAACGAATAGGCAAAGCGTTTGCAAATATGGAGTTTATAAAAAGCATAACCTTACCCGATACTCTTGAAGGAATTGATCGCAGAGCCTTTGATAACTGTAAAGGTATAAAAGAGCTTGTTGTTCCCGAAAGTGTAACTGTAATTGAAAAAGAAGCTTTTGCAGGTATGTGTAACATTACAAAGCTTACCGTTCCTTTCATAGGCAGAACACGAAATGTAAAGACCGATACGGAAGAAGCACTTTTGGGCTATTGGTTCAGCATGTCTGATGATCACGATTGTATGTATAACTGTTTCAGTAGCCTTAAACAGATAAGACAGTATTATGATAATGAATATTATTTCTATCGTTCTTATAAGCCTTATTGTTTTACAGAACTGACAGTAACAGACGGTATTCTTCGTTCAAATGTATTGAAGGACTACGGGCTTACCGTTTTAAATATTGGTGCAAACGTTGCAGAAATTGAAGAATTTTTTGCAGATAATTTAGCACTTAAGAAATTGACTTTTGATGAAAATATTAAAATTTCAAATATAACCGACAATACCTTTACAAGAAACAAGCTTACCAGCATTATTATTCCGAAAAGTGTCAGAAGACTCGGTAATGCTTTTTCAAACAACTTGCTTGAAGAAATTGTTTTGAATGAAGGTCTTGAGATTATTGACGGCTCATTTATTAATGCAAGAGTTACGTCTATAGATTTTCCCGATAGTTTAATAGAAATCGGTATGGCATCATTTAAAGCCTGCCCTTACCTTGAATCTGTTGTATTTCCAAAAAAACTTAAAAAAATAGGCGAGCAAGCCTTCCAACTTAACAGAAAACTCAAGGAAGTTGTGTTTTCAAACAGTATTACAGATATAGGCGGTTCATCGTTTAGCCATTGTTCAGTGAAAAAGGTTGTTATACCTGAAGGAATGCAGATCATTGTTGAGTTTGCTTTCCGTTATTGCGAAGAACTTGAAATAGTAGTAATCGGCGGTAAGGTTGAAGAAATCGGGTCTCAGACTTTTGCAGACTGTCCTTTGCTTGAAACAGTTGTTATCCCCGACAGTGTTACCTACATAAGCGAAGATGCTTTTGCAAACGTAAGTGAAAATATGGTTATCTACTGTAACGAGGGCTCGTACGCTGAAATGTATGCTATTCAGAACAATATTAAATACACAACTCTTGTTCTTGACTCCGTTCCTAACCAGACCTATACGGGAAAAGAAATTAAACCTGCGGTTAATGCAAAAGCCAATAACAGACTCCTGACTTTAAATACCGAGTATAAGCTTAGCTACAGTGATAATATCAATGTGGGTGTTGCAGGTATTACTGCAAGGGGACTGGGCGACTTCAAACACCTTGTTGCTAAGGGTAAATTCAATATTTTAGCCTGTCAGCTCAAAAGCATCACTGTAAAGTACGAGGACTTTACATACTATTCACCCAATGGTATCAAGATTGATTTAGTCCTTTATTTGGGTAACGATTTACTTACCGAGGGCGAGGACTACGAGATAATCGGTCTTGATAAGATAACGGGCGTAGGCACTTACAATATCGCGGTTAAAGGTAAAAATAATTTAAGCGGAACTAAAAATCTCACTATTGATGTTTTACCACGTAGTATTACCGAAACTAAGGTATCTTCAAAGGATGGTATTAAGGTAACTGATTCCCAATATACTCTCGTTGACGGTGTTGATTACAGGGTTGAAAAACGCACCAACCAAAGCGGAGATTTGGAAACCTATGTAGTTGGTGTGGGTAATTATACCGACGAAAAGCGTGTAAGCTCCACGGGTGACTCCTTTGAAACAAATATCTTATACAGAATACTCGCACTTTTTGAAAAAATCTTTGAGGCTATACGCAATGTTTTTAAATAAGCTCCGACGGACGGTGGAGAGTCCCTGAAACTTGATGAATAAACTGAAGTGAAGAGGACTTTCCACCACTCCGCTGAACTGTATCTAAAAATATACTGTTCGGCTCGCTTACAAACAAAGCATAACAACAATTTGACAAAAAGGTGGTCCCCCTTCCTCCTTGCGCAGGAAGGTAGGCTTCGCACCACTTAACATATTTCCGAGGAGGAAACTATGAAAAATATATTAAAAAAATCCCTATCAATATTCTTAACAGTGTTGATGCTCTTATCAATAGCACCAACAAGTGTCATAACCTACGTCAGTGCAGCGGACGCAATAGAGTGGAGTTTTGACGGTGAGAATCTGATTGTAAGCGGTTCGGGTGAATTATCATCCGCATATACCTCAACTGAAGAATGGAAAAATATGCAGGATAAATGCGTGAATGTTCTTATTGAGGGTGAGATTAAAATTGTCGGTGAAAAAGCCTTTAAGGAATTTACTGCCCTTAAAAAATTAGAGGTTACAAGTCCCTTGATAACCGTGGATGAATACGCTTTTTACGGCTGTACCGCCCTTGAGGAAATAACCTTACCCGATACACTTCTTACCATAGAGCAATATGCTTTTGCTGAGTGTTCGGCGGTTAAAGACTTTCAATTTCCTTCAAAATTAAGAGAAATCAGCGCATGGGCTTTCAAAAATTTCACCTGTTTTGACGGTAAACCCCTTATTTTACCAGACTCCTTGAAAAAGGTTTCCTTTGGTTCATTCCACGGTGCGGATATTACAAGCCTTACTGCGCCCTTTGTAGGTTACGGACTTTTTGGTAATATGGAGGATTCAGAGGGTAGCGTTCATATCGGAACGATGTTCGGTGATATTCAGGCACCCGATACCTATGCGTGTGGCTACAGAGATTATTACAATGAGAATTATTATATTCCCAACTCACTTAAAGAGGTTACTATAACAAAGGAGCTTAATGCCTGTAATTTTCAAAATACAAAAATGATTGAAAAAGTCACTATAAAGGAAACGGTTGAGAATAGTTCTATTCCCTCGGACTTTGTGATGAATGCACAGGGACTTAAGGAACTTGTTATTGAGGATGCGGATAAAATTAAAAGTATAGGTTACTCGGCGTTTGAGGGTTGTTGTGCTTTGGAAAATTTCACAATTCCCAAAAACGTTACAAATATCTATTCCAGAGCTTTTGCTATGTGTGTTTTCGACAATATAGAGCTCCCCGATACGGTAGAAGTGATAGGTAGTTATGCATTTTTAAACTGTGTTAATATTACGGAAATTGAGCTTCCCGACAGTGTCAGCAAAATAGAGGATTACGCCTTCAAGGGTTGCGCTAATCTTAAAGAGGTTAAATTACCGAGTACATATTATTGGATGGGAACAGGTGTGTTTGACGGTACTCAGTATGAGGGAGCAGGCACAGATTTTGTTATTACCGAGGATGGTGCACTTGTGCAGTATTTAGGTGATGACACCGAGGTAGTAGTACCGGAGGGGGTTACACGAATCGGTTCGGCTTTTTCGGGAAGAAAGGATATAACGAAGATAGTTCTTCCTGACGGTTTATTGTATATTTCTAAAAATGCATTCAAGGGTTGTTCGGGTCTTACTGAGATTATAATTCCCGATACTGTTCTTGAAATAGAATACAGAGCCTTTGACGGTTGTGTGAATATAAAGGAGCTTGTTATTCCCGACAGCGTAGTTAAAATTCATAATGAAGCCTTTGCGGGTTTGTGTAAATTAGAAAAAATGACTGTACCCTTTATCGGTGAAAGCCGTGATGCACAAGGGGATGATGCCCCTGAGGCTCTTATCGGTTATTGGTTCAGCAGATCACGCGAAAAACACCAATGCGTTTCAGGTTGCACCTACTACGGCTATGGCTTTAAAGAGGTTAAACAGCGTTACGTTAAAAAAAGTTATGGGGACGGTTACAGGGACTATTATTACCGTACCGTATATAAACCGAGCAGATTTGTTGAGTTAACCGTAACCGATTCGGTTATCAGGTCCGATTCCCTTAGTGGCTTTGAGTTGAAAGTTTTGAATCTCGGCGAAAATGTTAAGGGTTTGGAAAAATATGCCGCAGATAAATCAGGAATTGAAGAATTACATATAGACGAGAATATAAAAATCACCGAAATCCCCGATTACGCATTCAGCAATAATAATCTTATAAGCGTAACCATTCCCGGTAGTGTCAAAAAAATAGGGAAGGCTTTTGTTTGTGATGATTTTACGAAAAATAAGCTTGCTGAAATTAATCTGAGTGAGGGGCTTGAGGTTTTAGAGGGCTCTTTTGAGTATTCCAAAATAACCTCCATAGATTTACCCGACAGTCTTATAAAAATCGGTGCAAAAACATTCTATAGATGTACTTGGCTTGAAAGCGTTGTTTTTCCGAAAAACTTAACAACTATTGGTAATAGCGCCTTTTGGGACTGCTTTTCACTTCAAGAGGTTGTTCTCGGTGAAAGTATTACCACTATTTACGGCAGTGCCTTCTGTTGTTGCCCCATTAAAAAGATTGTTGTTCCCGAAGGTCTTGTGAGCATTGTTGAAAAAACCTTTAGTGGCTGCGAAGAGCTTGAAATAGTTGTAATCGGCGGTAAGGTTGAAGAAATCGGTACTGAAGCCTTTATGAAATGCACCGCATTGGATGCAATTATTATTCCCGACAGCGTTGATACCATAAGTGACGATGCATTTAAGGATGCCAACGAGGATATGGTTATTTATTGTAACGAGGGTTCGTATGCCGAGGAATACGCAATTCAGAATAATATTAAATATACGACCCTTGTTCTTGATTCCGTTCCTAACCAGACCTATACGGGAAAAGAAATTAAACCTGCGGTTAATGCAAAAGCCAACAACAGACCCCTGACTTTAAATACCGAGTATAAGCTCAGCTACAGTGATAATATCAATGTGGGTGTTGCAAGTATTACTGCAAGGGGACTGGGCGACTTTAAACACCTTATTGCTAAGGGTAAGTTCAATATTTTAGCATGTCAGTTGAAAAATATTACTGTAAAGTATGAAGACTTTATGTACTATTCACCAAACGGAATCAAGCCCGACTTGGCTCTTTATTTGGGTAATGATTTACTTACCGAGGGCGAGGACTACGAGATAATCGGTCTTGATAAGATAACGGGCGTAGGCACTTACAATATCGCGGTTAAAGGTAAAGATAATATAAGCGGAACTAAAAATCTTACCCTCGATGTTTTACCGCGAAGTATTACGGAAACAAGGATATCTTCAAAGGAAGGGATTAAAGTAATCTACTCAAAATACACCTTGGTTGAGGGTGTAGACTATAAGATAGAAGAACGCACAACTAAAGGCGGTGATTTGGATACCTACGTTGTGGGTATTGGCAATTTCACCGACGAAAAACGTGTAAGCTCAACGAGTGATTCCATTGAAACTAACCTTTTGCACAGATTATTTGCCCTTTTTGAAAAAATCTTTGAGGCTATACGCAATATTTTCAGTTAATACAAGTTTTACCTAAAAAAGAATCCACACTTTCCCTTTCGGGGAGTGTGGATTCTTTCAATTCTGTTCAATTAATTCAAGGGCGATTTGTTGAAGTTCTTCTATTGAACTTATTAAACCTATTCTTGCCCTGTAATTTGCGGCTCCGTGAAGCCCCTTTGTGTACCATGCGGCGTGCTTTCTCGCTTCGCGTATTCCTACTCTTTCGCCCTTATATTCGCATATTTTCTCAATATGCTTTAACATTACGTGCATTTTTTGTGTAACTGAGGGTTCGGGTAAAATCACCTCGTGATTCAGATATGCGTTTATTTCCTGAAATACCCACGGTCTGCCGAGAGCCCCTCTGCCAACCATTACCATATCGCAACCCGTTTCTTCCATCATTTTTGCTGCGGATTTTCCGTCAACTATGTCGCCGTTACCGATAACGGGTATACTTACCGCTTCCTTTACAAGGCGGATGATGTCAATGTTTACGGGTGGTGCATACATCTGAACTTTAGTTCTGCCGTGAACTGTAATAGCGGCGGCACCTGCCTGTTCACATCGTTTTGCAAGTTCGACAGCGTTTATATTAGAGTCATCCCAGCCTGAACGCATTTTAACAGTTACCGGTACGTTTACCGCTTTTACCACCGCCTCAACAATTTTAGCGGAATTAACAGGGTCCTTCATAAGAAGAGCACCGCCCCCCGAGGATGCAACCTTTGGTGCGGGACAACCCATATTTATGTCAATAAAATCGGGGGAGTATTCGAGTGCTTTTTGGGCGGCAACAGCCATAGTTTCGGGGGAGTTGCCGAAAATCTGGGACCCTGCGGGACGTTCAGTTTCGGTTATACTTAAAAGCTCCGCACTTTTTCTGTCCCCGAGGCTTATTCCCTTGGCACTCGCCATTTCACAAACGGTGTATGCTGCACCGTAACCACGGCAAAGCTCACGGAAAGCACGGTCAGCAACACCTGCCATAGGGGCAAGTGAGGCTTTGTCATATATAACAAGATTACCGATTTTCATTTCCAAAAATACTCCCGTGAAACTTTAAATTTACTTTGTAAAGGATAACACGAAAGAGACAACAATTCAAGTGAAATAATATAATAATATATTATAAAAGTACCCCGAAAGAAAAAATTACGGTATTTTATTGTAATAAATCAGTAAGTTTAACAGTTTTTTTGCCTGATGTTTGTTAAAAGTGATAATATGAATTTTTGAATAAGTGTGTTATAATTCAAGGGTAAAAGTATACTTTTTAATTTGGAGGAATACACTATGAAGAAATACTTCAAAAAATCCTTAGCTGTGTTCATGGCAATGCTTATGCTCCTCTCCGTTGTGGGAGTTTCAGCTATGGCTGCTACTTACACAATTAAGTTCGCAGCCGGTAATAACGGTACGGTTATCAGCAGTGACCCTGCCCCCATTATTGTTGACGGTAAAGTGACAATTACCCTTCCCGGTCTTTCTTATACCCGTGACGGATATGTACAGGCCGGTTGGTCTAATGTGCGTGCCGGTAACAGAAAAGTCGGTGACTTAGGCGGAACATATTCAGTTACCAGAAGCTTAACCCTCTATCCTTATTGGGAGGCTGTAAAATATACAGTAAAATTTGCTCCCGGCGCATATGGTACAGGTACAGAGTTTGAAGATGAGGTTTCTTACAACGCCAGTATTGCAGCACCCGGTGAAATCTTTACTCGCGATGGCTTTTTCATGGTTGGTTGGTCGTCAGTTGACGGTGGCGAAAAAGAATTCGACGTTAACGGTAGAATACCCAATGTTCTTGCTGACGTAACCTATTATCCCGTTTGGGAAAAATGTGATTACACAGTAAATGCTGATGTTTCATATATGAATTTCGGTTCTATCTGTGTGGACTATAAAACTCCTGATGCTAAAGATGTTACAATCACAAACGATGGTAATGTAACACTTAATTTCACACTTCCGACCGTTAATGGCTTCAACATTGTTAAAAAATCCGGTAATCTTGCTCTTACAGCAGGTTCATCTTTGGTTATTTCTATTCAGCCCAAGGCAGGTCTTGATGTAGGCAACTATTCATCCAAGGCTTTGATTGCATGCGATTATGCAGACAGTAGTGTTGAAGTAGATTTAGCATTTATCGTAAACGAGCACAGTTTTGATAAATATACTTCAGACAACAACGCAACTTACGAAGCTGACGGTACAAAAACAGCTGAGTGTTCAAACGGTTGTGGTTGCTCCGATACAATCATTGATTTAGGTAGTATGAAGGTTTATAAAGCAGATAACAATACTGTTGAAGGCCTTCTTAAAGAATATCTCTATCACAAAACTGTTCGCGTAACTGCTTACGGTAGCGGTACTGATAATATTCAGGCTGATGGTTCTATTGCCCCCGGTACAAAGAGATATCGTCCCGTTTCATGGTACGTAAATGACGAGTTCAACGGTGAATTCAAGGACGGCAATTACGATATTAACTTCGTTCACACTTCATTTGGTGATTATACACTTACTATCAACTATGTTGAAGAAGTTTATACTTGTGATAACCACACAGGCCCCCACTACTTCTGCGAAGATTGTGGAGAACTTACAGGCGAAAAATGTGAGTTCTGCGGTCAGGATACCCTCGCTCTCGTTTGCGATATCTGCAATGATCCCACTTGCGGTAATGTTCTTTTTGAAGATGAGAGTGAAAAGACTTTCGGTTGGGTTGCTACCGGCGAAGAGGATGAAAAATCCTTCGATTATTATGTAGGCCCCAATGAAAAAGAGGAACAAGAAGTTGTAAGACCTAATATGATTGTTTCGATTATCTTTGGTCTTTTTGCAAAACTCTTTGAGCTTCTCTTCGGTTAATAAAAAGTAAATCATAAAGCAGACGATGTTATATCGTCTGCTTTTTTTATTGAAAAAGGATATGTGCTTATGATATAATTTTAAGCAGTAAACCACGCGGGGAGGTATTTGTAATGAAAAAGATTATTGTTGCAGGCGGTGGTCACGGTGGTATAGCCGCGGCGGCACTTATGGCAAAAAATGGTCTTGATGTTACCGTTTACGAAAAGAATAGTGCGGACAGTATGGGTTATGACTGGACCGACATTTTTGACCCTGATTCGTTGGATTTAATAGGGGCGGGGATGCCCGAAGAGGATTTATTTGAATATAAAACAGATATGACCTTTTATTCAACCAACGAAAAAATTGCTATAAATCAGGATGTACCACCGAGTGAACTTGAAATAAAAATGGAGCGCAGGGATATTTATAAACATATAATTGATTATGCTCTTAAATGCGGTGTTAAATTCCGATACGACCACAAAATAAATGCAGCTATTATTGACGGTACACGCGTAGTGGGTATTAAAACCGATAAAGGCGATATTTACGGTGACTTAATAATAGATGCTTGCGGTTGCGAGTCACCCGTAAGACGCGGACTTCCTAAAAATTGGCATATTCAGAACACTACAAGAAAAAATGAAAAGTTCTATGTTTACAGGGCTTTTTATAATAAAAATGATAGTGCCATTGCCGACGATAAATATAAGGTTTGTCTCTTGCCCGAGGGTATAACGGGTATTGGTTGGGTTGCAAGTGAGGAAGAATACACCGATTTACTTATAGGTAGATTCGAGCCTTTTGATATTAATGAAGCCAACCGCACCGCCGAATATTTCAGAGCTAAAAATCCCACATTGGGTGAAGATATTGTGCGTGGTGGTGATTTCGTACAGATTCCCGTTCGTCAACCTCTATCGCTTATGGTCTGCGACGGCTATGCGGCAATAGGTGACAGTGCTTTTATGACAGTGCCTATAATCGGCTCGGGTATAGCCAACTCCTTCAGGGCGGCTAAGATTCTCGCAGATACTGTTATAGAGGATAAAAGTGGTGAGTTTTCGGCTAAAACTTTATGGAATTATCAATATAAATTCTATAAAAAATTAGGCTCGGGCTTAGCCCCCTTAGCCATAGTAAAACTTCTTTTAACAAAACTTGAACCCCGACAGTTGGATTATATATTCGAAAAAGGTATCCTTACTACCAAAGAAATGACAATAACTGCGAAAAGCACAAGTTTTATGGATTTCTTTCATTTTTCGCCCGATTTACCGACGCGGGGGCTGTCCATTATCAAGGATAAGGATTTACTTACAAAAATGCTTTGGGCAGGTAAGAAGATGGCGGAGGTTGTAACTACCTGTGCTAAGATACCCAAAAAGTATGAAAAAGCAAAGGTTATTTCCTGGGCGTGGAAATACGACCAATTATTCAGATAAAATAAAAGGGGATGTTAAAAAAGCGCAGACCGTATAAAACCATATATAGCAAGGGGTTCTATAGGTTAATTAAGCCTATAGAACCCCTTAAAAATATGAAAAACATAAATTTAACGAAAAATAAATGTTTTATACTACGAACAAACTTCGCCACTCGACGTACCTTTGTACGCCTTCGGGCAAGCAAAACCAGGCTTCAGCCTTGGTTTTACTCAGTTTGTCCGTTCTGCATCTTTTTTTCCTATCCCCCAAAAGGAGCCGTAAAAAAACTTGTGTTTTTTTACAGCTCCTTGATTTTTTATTCGGGAAGTTTACAAACATCAATCCATTGCTTGAAGTTTGAGTATTTTTCTAATTCTTCGGGAGTTAATTCAATGGCACTGTTACTACTGCCACAAGCGGGAAAAACAGTTTCAAATCGCTTTATACATTCATCAAGGTAAACCATAACACCATCGTTTATAGCGAATGGACAAACACCGCCCACTGCGTGTCCGATTTTTTCCTCGACCTGGTCAAAGGATAACATTTTAGCCTTTGCACCGAAAAAGGCTTTGTATTTCTTGTTATCTATTTTAGCGTCACCCGCGGTGACAATAAGAATAGGGGAATCATTTACAGAAAATGAGAGAGTCTTCGCGATTCTGCACCCCTCGGTATTAAGCGCCTTAGCCGCAAGTTCAACCGTAGCACTTGAAACCGGAAACTCCATTACCTTATCTTCCATATTAAATTGTTTGAAGTATTCTTTAACTCGTTGAATTGACATATATGACACCTCGGAAAAATCGTTGAATATATAATAACATAAAATTATAAATAGTCAAAGTGAAATATTGCTACGCAATGTGAAATAATCCTTTGGATTGTGAAATATTTTGCCTGAAGACAAAATGTGAAATAAAATTTGCCCACATTCGCGTAAGCGAATATTTCACATTTACGAAGTAAATATTTCACAACGAAGTTATTTCACTTGCCCGAAAGGGCAAATTTCGTTGAAAAAAACGACCCAACAAACACAATGTTGGGTCATCATTCTTTTACAAATTTTATTATATCTTCAACATTACAATCAAGTGCATAACAGAGAGCATCTAATGTTTTTGTACTCATCGCTTCACCTTTTTTGATTCGGTAAATTGTATTTGCCGAAAAACCCTCTTTAAAAATCAAGTGATATTCAGTTATATTCTTTTTATATAGTGTTTCGTAGAAAGGTTCATAACTTATCATTGTAATCACCACAACTATATTATCATACTTAATTTCTTGACAATACTTAATATATTGAGTATAATTACATTAGTGGTAAATTTACCACAAAACAATTAAGGGGTGGTGTTAAATGAAAAGGAAAAAATTAGGAATATGGCTATTCGATACAATTGTTTTTGTGATTATTGCAGTTTATAGGTCAATAGCGGGACATACTGATAACCATTATTATTTTGATACTGATAGTTGGTTTCCAAGTTACGCGGATACTTATTGTTTAGGTAGTTCTAACGTTAGTGTGTATGATGAACCATTTTTTATAGTTTGTATGGTTGTAATGGCATTATATTTGTTAGTGTCTTTGGTATTGAAAATTAAGGGTATTGATGGATATAGTATATTTGCACTTAAGTTATTTGCATATATTACGGCAATAGTTTCAGTAACTTATATGTACAGTGGTAGTTGGGATTGGCTGATAGTCATTGTAGTTGGATTTGTTTCCATTATGATAGAAATCAATATAAAAAATAAAAAACAGGATACAAAATAAAAGGAGATTTTAAATATGAAAAAAACAAAAATTTTGATAATATGTATAGTTGTCTCTGTCATATTACTTACACTATTTTCATTAGCAACGATTTATATCAGTGGTTTATATTATAACAATGGCTATGATGCAACAACCAATGCAACTATTAGTACAACTAACATAACTACGAGTACAACTACAAGCACAACTACAAGCAAATACGATGATTATAATTCCGATTCTAATTCTGACTATGGTTATGACGATTATGATTATGATTATGATGCTTATGATTATGACGACTATGATTATGACGATTACGATTATGGGTACAGGTATGATTACGATGATCCATATTATTCGAATAATGATTACGACGATAATGGAAGAATTGACTTGGATGAATTTCAGGGCGCCGTTGGAGATTTTATGGATGCTTATGGATATTGATTGTTTAAAAATATATAATTAAATACCGATATAAGTGACTTGTGAAACAGTAAAATGTTTCACAAGTTTTTTACTGAGATATTTATGAAGTTTTACAATTCTTGCTGCAAAAGCAGTTGAAAGTTCCCTGAGTTTAGATTCAGCCATAAATTTACCACATCTATCTAAGAATATGATAATATAAAATAACGAATAGTCAAAGTGAAATATTGCTACGCAATGTGAAATAATCCTGCGGATTGTGAAATATTTTGCCTGAAGACAAAATGTGAAATAAAATTTGCCCACATTCGCGTAAGCGAATATTTCACATTTACGAAGTAAATATTTCACAACGAAGTTATTTCACTTGCCCGTAAGGGCAAATTTCGTTGAAAAAAGCACCCTGACGGGTGCTTTTTTCTGGTGGAGATGATGGGAGTCGAACCCATGTCCGAAAATCTATTCCCGAAACTTTCTACGAGCGTAGTTTATCTTTTAAAATTCCCTCGGAAAGACGCCGACAAACAGGCTTGATTCCTTGGTAGTCCTTTGAACCGTGACAGATTACAGGACTCTCATCTGTTCACGTGCACCACTGAATGACGCTCTTATCCAAGCCGTGGTACTCTCGGTAAGAACGGCAGCTGACTTAAGCAGCTGCTAAAACTGTTTTATTATTGTCAGTTATTTTTAAAATTGCGATTTTTAAAGCGGTACCGCACCTCTGCTCGCTTATAACGGTTCAAAATCCCCGTCGAAATCCTTTCATCCCCATATTTCGCTTTGCTCAAGTGAAGGGTGAATAATTTTACATATACTCAACCTTATAGGTTGAGTATATGTATGTAATATCATTCTATAGTTATAGAAATAGCAGTATTGTCATCTGAAGTAACATTCAATATTTCGCCTGTAGCACCATTTTCAACAAGTGAAAGTATTTCATCAAGTTGAATGCCATCTATTGAACCATTTCCCATAATTCCTGAGATACCGTTGCCTATTTTAGCAAATTTTTTGATCATTGACAAGGGGAGGGAAACATTTACCGGATTCTGACCGGGCTTTACAACATTAATGTTAATTTTAAGATTACTTGTATCAATATTGATTACAGGCTCTGCTTTTTCGTTGTCTTCCTTGGTATCAGTTTTTTTGCCGATTAAAAGTTCATCTGTTGTCATTTCCAGAATTTCAGCAATTCTGGGTAAAAGCTGAATATCGGGACAAGAAACATCATTTTCCCATTTTGATACTGCTTGTGCACTCACATCAAGCATCTGAGAAAATTCTTCTTGTGTGTAGCCATGAGTTTTTCTGGCTTGAGCAATTCTTGAGCCGATAGTTTCCGGTGCGGTGTGTTCTGCCGTTTCAAAAACTGTTTCTTGCTCATAGGCTTCATCTTCATTATGTTTTTTTCTATTGAATATAGACATTTTCATTCTCCTTTCGGTACGGCTGTACCGTTTATTACGCCTTCATTTTAGCTTGAAATCAAGAAATAATGAAGGGAACAAAGGTTGAAATACATGAAATTCAATAAACTATTGGTTGTTTTTTCGGTTTAACAACTTAACTGACAGTTGATTTCGGTGTTTTTATTGATTTTTTAATGACATAGCGCGTTCTATATTCCTTTGTGCGTCACGTTTTGCTTCTGCTTCGCGCTTATCGTAATTCTTTTTACCCTTACAAAGACCGATAAGCATTTTTGCCCTGCCTCTTTCGTTAAAATAAACCGAAAGGGGAATGAGGGCACAACCCTGTTGCTTAACCTCGCCCATAAGCTTCATTATTTCTTTTTTGTGCATAAGAAGTCTTTTGGGACGCATAGGGTCTTTGTTGAAACGGTTGCCCATTTCGTATGGTGAAATGTGAACACCGTTTGCAAGCATTTCGCCGTTAACTACATTGCACCAGGCATCCTTAAGATTAAGTTTACCCGCACGTACGGATTTTATTTCAGTACCGAAAAGCTCAATGCCTGCCTCGTATGTTTCAAGAACGAAGTAGTCATGGTATGCTTTTTTGTTCTGTGCAACGGTTTTATTCTCTTGTTTTGCCATAACTACTCCTCCTTTTTTATAATTCACTTCTGCCCGATAATGCTCTCATAAGAGTAACATCATCCGCATATTCGATATCCGCACCTACGGGTATACCATAGGCAAGTCTTGTGACCCTGACACCGAAAGGTTTAATAAGTTTACTGATATACATGGCGGTTGTGTCACCCTCAATAGTGGGGTTAGTTGCCATAATAACCTCAGTAATATTGCCTTCTGCAACACGTTCTACAAGATTTTTAATTGTAAGTTGTTCGGGGCCTATACCGTTCATAGGTGATATAACCCCGTGTAAAACGTGGTATACACCGCCGAATTCTCTCATACGTTCCATTGCGAGAACATCGCGGGGTTCTTCCACAACGCAAACGGTCGTATGGTCGCGACTTGCACTTTCGCAAATGGGGCATAATTCCTTTTCGGTAAGGTTGTGACAAAGGGCACAATGGTGTATTTTGGTATGGGCATCAATAATGGCATCGGCAAATTCCTTTG
The DNA here is from genome assembly GCA_045592665.1 of Acutalibacteraceae bacterium. Taxonomy (GTDB): domain Bacteria; phylum Bacillota; class Clostridia; order Oscillospirales; family Acutalibacteraceae; genus DTU089. The sequence continues at coordinate 2,698 of JAZNVE010000063.1, read as the reverse complement.
CCTGTTCGTCGGTTAAATCAAGCACGTGAAAAGCCATTCTCTGAGCAGTTTTACGTCCTATTGAAGGGATTTTCTGAAACTGCTCTATGAGTTTTTCCAGTGCCGCTACGTCGTACGCCATATCAGAAACCGAAACCTGCAGGAAGATTGAGACCGCTTGTTACGCTACCCATTCTCTGCTCCATAGTGTCAATTGCCTTGCGGATTGCTTCGTTTGTAGCCGCAATAATCATATCGGAAAGAATCTCAACATCATCGGGGTCTACAACATCGGGTTGAATTTTAACTTCAAGAACTTCGTGTTTGCCGTTTACTTTTACTTCAACTGCACCGCCACCTGCACTTGCAGAATACTCTGCTTCTTCAACTTCCTGTTGAGTGCGGTTCATTTCTGCCTGCATATCCTGAAGTTTTTTCATCATTGCTGCCTGAGAGTTGCCACCCTGATTAGGAATTCTTGCTTTCATTTTATTCTACCATCCTTTTTCGAAAATTATTCTTCTATAAAGAAATCAATTTTATGTTTGTTAAGTTTATTGATAAATGTATCAACAGGGTCAATATTTTCGTCCGCCTGAGGTGATGAGCCGTCATTGTAAATCATAGGTTTCAGTTTTTCGCCCGTTGCACGCATAAGAGCCTCGGTTATGGAGTCTGCGTGAGTTTTCTGAGTGAACATCTGAGGGAAGGCGGTGTTTTTAGCTTTTATAAAGACCGTATTACCTGCTCTGTAAGCGGATGAACCGATGAGCATTGGGTATAAGGGCCTGTTGATTTTTGATAACTGATTAAGTGTATTTTCCCAAGCGGCAAAGGGAACTGCGTTGTCACTTTCCGTAACTATACCCGTATCAACGGGTTTTGAAGATGCCTCGTGGGAAATAAGCTTCTTTTCGGGTTTCACCTGAGGTTCAGGCTTTTTAATCTCGTTTGTTACAGGAGGTTCCTCGGGAAGAGGAGGTTCCTCGTTAACCGCTGTGGGTAATTCTTCGGGAATATCGTATGAAGTTGAAGATTCTTCTTTTACAGGCTCGGGTGTTTTGGTGACAGGAACCGTTTTTTCGGGAATGGTACTTGTAACTGTAATACCCTGTGCCTTAATAAGCATCAACTGTGCCTCAAGCTCGTCAATTCGTCTTACGAGTGCACCGTTATCCGTGGATAAAGCAGGGGAGCAAAGACGTATAAGAGCCGTTTCGGTCTGTGCCCTCTGGTGAGCACTGTATTTTAACTGTGAAGCCTCTTTGCAAAGAGTTTCCATAATATAAAGAACGGTGCCGTAAGTGATACCTTGGGCAATGTCTTTGTACCTGTTTATTTCGTCGGGGGTGCAGACAATGAATTTTTCGGGCTTTTTGGTGGTTTTGGCAATCATAATATTCCTGAAATGATTTACCAATTCACTCATAAGCCTTTCCATATCGCAAGATGATGAATGTAATCTGTCGATTATATCGAGGATTTTTGAACTGTCCTCCTTAAGAAGTGCATCGGAAATTTCAAATAAATATTCTTTACCCAAAAGACCCGCTGCGTTTCCAACGGTTTTTATTGTAATAGGTTCGTTGTAACCCGCGCATTGGTCGAGGATTGAAAGGGCGTCACGTAAAGCACCGTCGGAAACACGGGCTATAAGTAAAGCCGCTTCTTCATCAAGACTGAGGTTTTCGTTATTGGCAACGGTCATAAGTCTCGCGGCAATGTCCTCGGGGGGGATTCGCCTGAAGTCAAAACGTTGACATCTTGAAAGAATGGTTGCGGGTAATTTCTGTACCTCAGTTGTAGCTAATATAAAGAGCACGTGTCCGGGTGGTTCTTCGAGTGTTTTAAGGAGTGCGTTAAATGCACCACCCGAAAGCATATGAACCTCGTCGATAATATATACTCGGTACTTTGCGGCGGCAGGGGTGAAATTAACCTCGTCACGCAAGTCACGGATATTATCAACGCTATTGTTACTTGCAGCATCAATTTCCGTAACGTCAAGAATTGAACCGTCGTCAATACCGCGACAAATCTGACACTCATTACAGGGGTTGCCGTTTATGGGGTTAAGGCAGTTTACGGCTTTAGCGAGAATTTTGGCACAGGTAGTCTTACCGGTACCACGGGAACCGGTAAAAAGATACGCATGAGAAAGACGGCCGGTTGAAATCTCATTCATTAATGTTTCGGTAATGTGACCTTGACCCGAAACATCCGAGAAAACCTGCGGTCTCCATTTTCTGTATAAGGCTCTGTACAAAACCCTCACCCCTTAAAAATGCAGAATGCAAAATTGAAAATGCAAAATTTCTGAACTGCGTTGGCATTATAATCGGCGTTAGCACCTTAACTTGCCATTTGAAACTTGCAACTTGCCACTTTTTGTTTGTTAAAAACAAAAAACTTACGCTCCACTCGGTCACACAACGAGCAGGCGGACTGTGGCGCACAGAACGGTCCGCTTAATGCTGCTCGGTTCCCCGCCTGACATGGTTCACGGTGCCCCGTCGCACAGGACCCACTCGTTGCATGACCGAATTGAGCGTAAGTAAATAGCAGATATATTATATATTATTAATTAATAAAAATCAATAGAAAAGACTTAAAAATCAGCCTTCGTATTCATCTTCATTTTCCCAGTTATGCCAAACACCCTGAATGTCATCATTGTCATCAAACATTTCAAGCATTTTGCTCATTTTTTTCATACTCT
>JAZNVE010000062.1:0-3123 GCA_045592665.1 Acutalibacteraceae bacterium | reverse complement strand
GATGTTTACTCATCCGATAGTGTAAATTCTATCAACAGAGCGCAGAGGTCTTCTCATAATCAACAGCTCCTAAGACCGACCGGAACACGTGTTCCGCCCCTTAAGGTTGACCATAAATCCAACACTCAAGAGGTAAGGAAGGTTGTTTCTGACGAGGAAATATCCGATTACGATGCCCGTTTCGGCAGAAAAAATGTATCTTCACCCAAGAAAAAATCAAACGCGCCAAAGATAATTGTTTCTTTGGTGGCAGTTATACTTGCAGTGTTTATAGCCGTTGGTGGGGTGTTTTTTGTTACTGCCAACAGTATTGTGGGTGAATTTAAAGAGGGAGAACCCATAGAACATATCGAGGATGTTGACTCTCTCACAAGCGAAGGTCACGTGCGCAATATCCTTCTTATTGGTGTCGATAATGCAAAGGGAGGAGCATCCCGAAGCGACAGTATAATGATTGCCTCAGTAAACAGAAAAACGGGTAAAATTACTATCGTTTCAATTTTGCGTGACACACATGTGGATGTGCCCGGTCACAGTGAGTCTAAAATCAACGCCGCTTATGCCTGGGGAGGAGCCAATCTTCTTATACAGACTGTTGAACAGAATTTCGGTATAAAAATCGACGATTATGCTACGGTAGATTTTGAAATGTTCACGGCTTTAATTGACGGTCTGGGCGGTATTGAGGTTGAAGTTACCGAAAACGAGGCGGATTACATAAATAACCGTCACAAATACGGCAACGAAGAGAAACCCGAAACCGTACCAAGCGGTGAGAGTGTACATCTTACAGGCTATCAGGCACTTTGGTACGCCCGTATCAGAAAACTCGACTCGGACTTTAACAGAACCGAGCGTCAACGCAAGGTTATTGCAGCCATTATGCAAAAGGCAAAGGATATGGGTCCTGTTGGCTTGATTTCAACAGCTAAAGATGTTGCACCCTATATTGAAACAACCCTTTCTACAACTGATTTCTGGGGACTTATGTTCAATTTAATGTCCTGCGTAACTAAATCCGGTGCTGATATGGACAAAATGCTTGTTTCGGCACAATTACCCTTTGAAGACACCTGGTGGTATTCATCCCAGTGGGACGGCTCAAGCATTTCCTTGGATTTAGAGGAGAATCGTCAACTTCTTTATACTCTTCTTTACGAAGAAACTGTTGAGGAAACAACTATCGCCGAAGAATAAATGTAATAAATTCAATAACTCCCTCATATATTTCAATGAGAATATATGAAGGGAGTTTATTTTTATGGATATTTCAATAAAACACGAGGATTATAAATTTCTCAAAAAGCTATCGGAAAACACGGTGGAGGAATGCGTCGAAGCAGAATTGTCACTTCCTGAGTATATGCCTGAAATATTGCGTATTATAAAGTCAACCGCTGATACAAAAATCAATTCCTGTCGTCTTGTGGGCGAAAGGGTAACTGTTGACGGAGTATGCGATTTGCGTATGATTTACACCGGTGAGGATGGCGGTATTTATACATTTTCTCAATCAAGACCCTTTACGCGTCATTGTGAAAATCCTGATTTTAACACTTGTACCGATGCTGTGGCGGTTGCAGGGATTTCGTATGTTAATTGTCGGGCAACGGGGACTAAACGTGCGGAAATAAAAGCAGGTATCACTATAAGATTTACCGTTTCGGGGGAGGATAGCAAAAAGATAATATCATCTGTTGAAAACAAAGCCATTGAGCAAAAAGTTCTTTCTGCAAAAGGTGTTTCTTTAGGTTGTTGTAACACAAAACATTTTTCTATGAGCGATACCGTTACCTTGAATACTCCGGCGGCATTTTTGATTAGTTGCAGAGCAGTAGCGGTTTGCGGTGAAATAAGAAAAATCAGTAACAAAATTATGATAAAGGGCGAGGCAATAGTTGATATTTGCTACGTCAACGCCAACGATAAAGCTTGCACCGAGCGTGTAAAACACACTATGCCCATAAATCAAATTATTGAGTATGACGGAATGGATGAGATTTATAACGGCAAGGTTTGTCTGAGGGTTTCGGTACTCGATGTTATACCAAAAGGTGAAACTCAGGGCATATTTACATCCTTTGACATTTCTTTGGGTATAAGTGCTACTGCAACAATGTGGGAAGAAAAAGAGCTTGTACTTATAACCGATGCATATTCTGTGGAAAGTATTCTTGAATTGAATAAAGCCTCCTTAACACTGTACGATTGGCTTGATGATTTTAATGATAACTATGTTTTTGAAGAAGCTTTTTCTGTTTCGGGAGAGGGTGTAGTAAGTGTTGTTGATTGTTGGGGCGAAATTATTAATATTAAAACCGTAGCCGAAAATGATGAATTGGTAATAAGCGGAGGATTGTCACTTAATGCGGTTATTAAGGACGCAACCGGCAGTCTTTCAGCCGTCAGTAAGATTTTTGATTTTAAATATAAACATAAGGGCGATTATGGTAATAAAAACATAGCTTGCACACCCGATATAAATATAGTTTCGGTTGATTGTAGTGTGAAAGGCGAAAAGGATATAAGTGTACGCTCAGAAATAAACATTTCAGCCTGGGTTATGAGTAGCGAAACGGTTGAGTGTGTTGTTTCTCTGACTGAAAGCGATAAACCATTAAAAAGAAACTGTAATGCCATTACAGTTTATTTTCCTGAAGAAAATAACGAAAGCCTTTGGGGTATTGCAAGGCGTTATAATACAACCGTAAAAGCCATTGCCGAAGAAAATAATCTTGAGGGTGAAACAACGGAAAACCTAAAAATGATATTTATTCCCTGTGTGTGATTGAAAATTCAATAAATTAATAGTATAATGATGCAGAAATCAAATTATGGTTTCTGCATCGAGGTGTTTTTTGTGGAGTATAAAAAAATATTAACCTTAAGTTTTGATGACGGTATTACTCAGGACGAAAGATTTATTGAAATTTTAAATAAGTACGCAATAAAGTGTACTTTTAATATTAATTCTTCCCTTTTGGGTACTGACGGATATTAAATGATTGACGGTAAAAAAATGTCGCATAAAAAAATTGCTCCTGAGAGAGTACGCGAGGTTTATAAAGGGCACGAAATCGCCTCCCATACCCTTACACACCCCAATCTTACTACACTTTCTCC
>JAZNVE010000061.1:0-9858 GCA_045592665.1 Acutalibacteraceae bacterium | reverse complement strand
TGAAAGTTGTAGTTTACCAAAGCCCTAAGTTTTTACGCAGTGTTTTGAAATTTATGTTTGGTATTAAAGATTAAGGGAAAAGAGAAAAAACTCCGCAAGGTCGTGTGCCTTGCGGAGTTCACTTTTTTGAAATTCGATTAATGCAACCGGACTTTGCTTGGTTTCGTTTACCTTATGAATTATAATTTAACTCTTTCGCCTGTATGAGCATTTACAATTCCCTTGTGAACACCGATATAGGTGTTGGAAATGTATTTATCGAGATGTAAACTACCAAAGAACCATCGACTGAATTCACTGCATTTTGAAAGCTCGTCAAAGTACGCATTAAGGGTTGTAACGCGTACAGAATCGCTTTCACCAAGGGTAAGGAAACTCTTTATTGTAGATGAAGGCTCGTGGGTGAGTATCACATCAATTTTGCAATCGTGATTTTCAAGGTTTGTTGCACCTTCGAGTAATTCTTCCTTAGAGGGTATTTCGTATTTTAACCAAGGATTATCTTCGATACGGGATTCAAGGTCGGGGCTTTCTCCGCCGCCCATTGTGAAAATCTTTAAACCGTCAATTACGAAAACCTGACCGCGCATAAGGTGGTAGATGTTGTCGGATATCTGGTGAACCTTGCCACCGTTCCAGTTAGTGGTGGGGTAGGCGTTAAGGAGTTCAAAGTTTTCGTGAGTACCGTCGATGAAGCATATATTATATTTTCTCTTTGAAAGTGATTTTAATATTTTTTGTTCCGCTTTAGACCTGTCCCATATAAAACCGAAATCACCGCAAACAATAAGGGTGTCACCCTCCTTAAGGTCCTTTAAAACGGTTTTTGAAAGTCTTTTGGGGTCACCGTGTGTGTCGCCGGTTACAAAAACCATAAATTTACTCTCCTTTTTATAAAAATAGTATTTTATTCTGTCGAAAAAAATGATATACTGTACTAAACAAAAGATTAATTATATTTTATAACATTTAGCGGTGATTGTCTATGAAAAAATTACTGATTTTTATATTTTGTTTAATATTTGCTTTACCCATATCTGTCATTGGTCTTGCTACGGAGACTAAAAACACAGTTAAGACCCAAAATGGCTATTATGATATTGAAGCCCCGGAATATGAGACTGATATTGCTCTCTTGGTGAATGCGGATACGGATACTGTTATTTACAGCAAAAATGCCGATGTGATTACGGCACCCGCTTCACTTGCCAAAATAACAACTGCTCTTGTTGCCCTATCTAAATGCGAGGATTTGCAAACGGTTATAACTTGCTCTAAAAAAACAATTGATAGCCTTCTTGGTACGGGTAGCTCCATTGCAGGGTTAAAAGCAGGGGAGCAGGTTACTTTTGAAATGCTCCTTTATTGTCTGTTCCTTATGAGCGGTAATGATGCGGCACTCGTAATTGCGGAGTTTTTCGGTGATGGCGATATTGATGCTTTTGTTGCCGAGATGAATACCTATGTTAAAGAGTTAGGTTGTAAGAACACATATTTCGCAAATCCCCACGGTCTTGACGATGAAACAATTAAGGGCTTTGACAGTGAAAAACAAAATCGTACTACCGCAAGTGATATGTATTTAATTGCTAAAAAAGCACTTGCTAACGACCATATCAAGAAGATATCTTCAAAATACGGTAAAACCATGCCCGCTACAAATAAGAGTGATATACGTTATCTTTATAACACTAACCCATTGCTCAATAGTTATTCGTATTATTACTACGAAGGTGCGGTCGGTTTAAAGACCGGTACAACCGACAAGGCAGGCTGTTGTCTCATTTCAAGCGCCACAAAAGACGGATATACATATATATCTATTGCTATGAAGGGTAATGATCAATATGTTGCCGACGGTGAGCGCAGAAACACCGCATACCTTATGTGCAGGTATATGTTAAGATGGGCTTTTTCTAATGTGAAAATTAAAGAGCTTGCGGATTCATCATACAATGTAGGTGAGGTGGCGGTTAAATACGGCAGAGGGAATGATTATGTTGCTTTGGTTCCTCAAAAAAATATAAGCGCCGTAGTCCACAAGGATATTGATATTGACAATATGAAAATAGAATATGCCGAGGGCTTTCCTGAGGAGGTTGATGCACCTGTAAAAAAAGGTGATGTAGTCGGTAAGGCGGATGTTGTGTACGAAGGGGTACATATAGCATCCATAACTCTTGTGGCTCAGGAGGATGTTAAAAAGAATTATCTGTGGGCAATGTTTAATTGGCTTGAAAAAATTATGAGTTCAAAGGGCTTTGTTGTTGCGGTTATTATAATTGTTGTTGTATTAATAGTTCTTTTCTTTGCAACCAAGAACGAACGAGAAAGAAGAAAACGTCGAAAAAACAGAATTGATATAGTCAAGGATTATAGCAAACTTGCCAAATAACAAGAGTATAAATTGTATATATTTTTAAATTTGCCAAAAGAGAAAACACTATGAAAAAACGAGAAAATGCGAGAAAACGAGAGATAGTGCTTGGTATTTAAAAATCTTTTGAAAAAAGTGTTGACATTCCCGTATTGCTGTGATAATATATCAAGGCAATGCGGGGTTTTTATGCCCCGAAACTATATCGGAGGTAACTGTTATGTCTACTTATATGCCTAAAGGCAAAACCGAGCGCCAGTGGTATGTACTCGACGCAGAAGGCAGAACTCTCGGCGAAGTTGCTGTTGAAGCTGCTGTTCTTCTTCGCGGTAAGCACAAACCTACATTCGCTCCTCACGCTGATTGCGGCGATAGCGTTATCATTATCAACGCTGCAAAAGTAGTTCTCACTGGTAACAAACTTGAGGACAAATATTATCATCATCACACAGGCTACGTTGGCAATATGAAATCTGTTAAATACGGTATTCTTATGAAAGAAAAACCCGAATTCGCAGTTCAGAAAGCCGTTAAGGGTATGCTCCCCGATAACACTCTCGGTAGAGCAGCTATGGCTCGTCTTCGTGTATATGCAGGTGCAGAGCACGAACAGGCAGCTCAGAAGCCTATCGTTAGAGAATTTTAAGGGAGGAGGCAACTATTATGTACGAAAGCAAAGCATATTTCTACGGCACAGGTAGAAGAAAAAAATCTGTTGCTCGTGTTCGTGTATATCCCGGCACAGGCAAGGTAACAATCAACGACAGAGATATCGACGATTATTTCGGTCTTGAAACACTCAAACTTATCGTTCGTCAGCCTCTCGCTCTTACAGAGTCTGCTGAAAAGTATGACGTTGTTTGTCGCGTTAACGGCGGTGGCGTTACAGGTCAGGCCGGTGCAATCCGTCACGGTATTGCAAGAGCTCTTCTTCAGTCTGAAGATGATGTTCGTCCTATCCTTAAAAAAGCAGGTCTCCTTACTCGTGACCCCAGAATGAAAGAAAGAAAGAAATACGGTCTCAAAGGCGCTCGTCGTGCACCTCAGTTCAGCAAGAGATAATTTTCTTTGTGTTTTTCAACTCCTTGCCTTGTGGCAGGGAGTTGTTTTTTTATTGCCTTTTATTGACAATGCTTTGTAAGTGGGGTAAAATATTAACATATTCATATTTGGAGGTTTCTATGAGTAAAAGAAAAATAAATCCGGAGATAGATTTGTTAAAATTTATATTTTCGATAATTATAGTTCTTTACCACAGTAAAAATCTTACAGCAATGGAAGGTATATCCATTCTGCCGTACGGCTTTACTGCGGTTGAGTTTTTCTTTATTATATCGGGTTATCTGATGGTTAAGTCATCAAAAAAGTTTGATGTAAATCGTTTGGGTAAAAGTACCGCGGATTTTCTTATTAATAAAATTAAATCTTTTTATCCTTATTTCATTTTCTCTTTTGGTGCTGCCTTTGTCATTCGTCAATTCTCATTCTTTGTTGAGAAGGAGCAGACTCTGACAGAGTTTCTTAAAGGTTCCGTTTTATCAATAAACGAGATATTGCTTTTGCACAATACCGGTGTGGATTTCGGCACAATTTATAACGGTCCCACCTGGTATCTTTCTGCTATGATTGTGGCAATGGCGATAATTTTCCCGATTTTGTTAAAACATAAGGATTGGTTTGTTAACATTGGCTCCCTTGTTATTGCCGTTCTTTTATACGCTGTTTCATCACAAGAAAAAGGAACCTTGAATAGCCTTGGTTGGAGTGGTGTTCTTAATTATGGTTTGATTCGTGCAATTGCTGCTCTTTGTCTTGGTTGCTTCATTTGTGCTATGATTGATAGATTACAGGCAAGTAATATCACCTTGAAAAAGCCTGCTAAACTGCTTTTGTGGTTAATTGAGGCAGGTTTAATGAGCTTGTTGCTCGTTATAATGCAGTTTGAAGGTAAAAATCGTTTCGACTATATTGCGGTTATTGTTATTTTCTTTATTTGCTTTATAATGTTAAGCGGTTTGACAGGAGTTCAGAACATTTTACCAATGAAAATCTGCTCACTGTTAGGCAGGTTTTCGCTTGTGATTTATTTAAATCACCGATACGTAGCGTTCCTGATAAATACGGTTGTTCCTGAGCTTTCACCGAAAAAAACAATGCTTCTTTACATTTGCGCTTCTGTCCTTGTTGCCGTTGCAGCAGAGATTATTATATCCGTCGCGAAGGCAATCTGGAGTAAAATTTCTCCACGGGTTAAAGGTATAATATTCCAAAAATAAGTGTTTCCTCTGTCGGCTATTAACCGGCAGAGGATTTTACTTATTAGTGTAAAACACTTGAAATAACCATTATTTTGTAGTATGATTAAATTGTTAAGATGTGTTTAAAAGTCATTTGGAGTGTTTTGCTTGAAACGATTGATTTTAAAAATTTTTATATTATTACTTAACGTTGTTTATATGTTTTTTAAACTATTGAAAGCACGCCGAAAAGTGGTTATGATAAGCCGACAGTCCAACAATGTCAGCAACGATTTTCGTATGCTGGGCGATGAGTTAAAGTCGAAACACGGTGTTGAAGTTGTTTATTTATGCAGAACACTTGAAGGTGGCGTTAACTCCACGCTTTTAACAAAGCTTTCCTACGGCTTTCATATGTTTACACAGATGTATCATCTTGCCACATCTTCCGTTTGCGTATTAGATAGTTACAGCCCCGTGGTTAGTATTTTGAACCATAAAAAAAGTTTGAAAATAGTTCAGATCTGGCACTCCATAGGAAAGCTGAAAAAATTCGGATGGCAAATTGTCGGTATGGAGGAAGGCTCTTCACATAACATTGCCGATGTTATGAAAATGCACAAAAACTATGATGTTATTTATTGTGCAGGTGAAGGCTATAAAGAGGTTTTGATGGAGGGGTTTAATGCCGATGCATCAAAATTCAGAATTTTCACACTCCCGCGTGTGGATTTGCTTTTAGGTGAAGAGTATATAACAAAAACAAAAGCAGATATAATCAAACAGTATCCGCAGCTTGAAGCTAAACAAACAATTGTTTATGCGCCGACATTCCGAAAGAATGAGGATGGTTTCAATGAGCATTTCCAAAGGCTGGTGGATTGCTTTGATTTTGATAAATACAACCTGGTTGTAAAGCTTCATCCTCTTTCCAAAGTAATTTTGAACGATGACAGAGTGGTAATGGATAAGGCTTTTTCAACCTTCCAGATGCTTACTTGTGCCGATAAATTTATAAGCGACTACTCTTGTATGATTTATGAGGCAGGCATAAAAGGTATCCCTGTTTATTTTTATAATTATGATATGGGTAATTATAGCGAGAAGCGTGGTTTGGCAATAGATTACGATATTCTACCGGGCTACAAAGAGTCCGATGCAAAAAAACTTGTTGAAAGCCTTGAACTTCCGTACGATTATGATTATCTTAACTCTTTTATTAACGGGATGATAAGCAACACGGAAAATTGTACAGAAAAAATGGCAACAGACATTGCTTCTATGTGTTAAGAAATTGAGGATTGTGTAAATGAAAAAATTAGTTGTAACAGATGAACAGATAATGTCTTCTCAGTCGTTGTATCCTCAGTTTAAAATAATTCGTGCAAACAAGTCACAGCACATATATGAATCTGTGTTACTGATGGGGGATAATAGCTTCCTTTGTGATTATTTTATGTTTGCGTTGAGCAAAGCCAATGTAAAATATCCCATATTTAACAGTATTGAATATGCGGATGACGGTGTTATGAGTGAGTACAGACGGGGTTTTATTCCACAAGAAGGTTTACACACGGTAAGCCTTAAGGATGTTAGTATATTTAATAAAGAAAAATCACTTATTTTCTTTTTTGCTGATTGTAATGATTTAAACAGCAGAGAAGCAACTATTGAGAAACTGAAAAATTGTGCTTCTTTTTCAAAAAACAGTAAAATTGTTCTTAGTGTGGTTTTACCTGAGTTTGAAAGCTTTACCAAAATGAGTTCGGCAACATCTCTTGCTGAACGTGAATTTGGATTTTATCTCGAAAAACATTGCAAAAGAACCGAAGAAATTGATTATTATCTTGAAATAGAACGTGTTTGCAGAGAATTGGTAAAATGTAATGGTGCAAATGTAAATATTTTAAGATTCAGTAATGTTTTCGCGCCCGATATTTCTTCAAGCAAAGCAATAGATATGGAAGCCATTGTTCATAGTGTTGCAGAAAACAAAACTATTACCATAACTGACGATGACTGTAAGGAGTTTTTTTCTGTTTCTTATGTAAGGGATGCTTGTTCAAATATTCTTTATACCGCATATTACGGCAGAAAAGGTCATGTTTACAATATTTCTTCAAAGGAAATTACTGTTGCTGATATTAAGGAACAGATTTATTATTCTTATCCAAAGCTTTTTTCTCTTGAAAAGAACCTTTCTTCCCAAATAAACCCAAGCTATCATTGTTTGAACACACTTAAGTTTGCTTCTTTGGGTAATACTGTGGATTTTGACTTAAGTGTTATGGTCAGGCACATCGTATCTTACTTAACAGAATATGAGTATGATACCTCAGATAATGTGGCGTTCTACTGTGGCAGAATCGAGCAGATACAAGCTCTTGAGATTGAAATGCTTAAAGAAATTGACAGAATATGCGTTGCCAATGATATTAAGTATTTCCTTGCCGGAGGTTCACTTTTAGGTGCAGTGCGCTCAGGAGGAGCCATCGAGTGGGATGATGACCTTGATATAGGAATGCTTCGGGAGGATTATGATAAATTCAGGAAAGTATGCGAGACACAGCTTTCTGATAAGTTTTCGTATTCCGGTCCCTTCAACGGTAGCGGTAGCCATTATACCACCGAAAAAATACGTCTTGAATCTACGTATTTTTCAACCAGATATTCCAATGATAATGTTTTTTCTGACGGAGTTTTTATTGATATTCTTGTTTATGACAAAACAAGTAACGTGAAGCTTTTTCAAAAACTTCACACTTTTATACTTGGAATTTTATATAACTGTGTTATTTTGCGATGGAATCATCGTCCATGGATAAACAAGCATCACGGCATTGTTAAAATTATTGTGCCTTTATTAAATATTTTTCCTTGGGGCTTTTATCATTATCTTTTTGATTTCTTTTCTAAAATTTATAAAAACAAAAAGAATGCTAAATGGCTTATTGATACAGTGGGTAAAAAATTGAAACACGGGCCGTTACCCATCGATGGACTCGAAGACACTGTTTACGTTGATTTCGACGGTATAAAGGCACCGGTTCCAGTTGATTATACAGGGTACCTTAATTATGCATACGGTTCCGACTATATGCAAAAGCCCAATTTAAGCAACAGATGTTGTCCTCACGGTTTTGCACGAATAGATTTAGGTAAATATGTTTTTGATAAAAACGGTGCGACACCTTATAGAGATGTTGATATAAAAGGTGAACTGTTTGAGTCTGAAACTGAAAAATAAAAGGAGTGTGTGGTATGAATTATGCCGGCATTTTAGCAGGGGGAATCGGCTCCCGTATAGAGAGTAAGGTCCCGAAGCAATTTTTAAAAATTGCGGAGATACCAATTGTGGTAAGAACGATAAATACCTTTTTATCCTCAAAGGATATTGATAAGGTTATCTTGGCAATGAATCCCCAGTGGATGGAGTATTGTCTTGATATTCTTAAAGAATATGACGTTGATGTTGATAAAATTATTATCATTACAGGTGGCGAAACTCGTTTCCTTTCTATGGTTAATATCGTAAATGCCGCAATTGAGGATTTGGGTAAAGAACCTACAGAAAATGATTATCTCTGTATACATGACTGTGCAAGACCATTTGTTTCACAGCGTATTATTGAGGATAATTTTAAAATGGTTGGGGAATATGATATGGTAACTACATCTTTACCCACAATTGATACAGTACTTATAGCCGAAGATGGTAAAGAAAGCACTTGCGTGCCCGAAAGGTCAACGATTTTCTGTGACCAGGGTCCACAGACTTTTAACATAAAACAGTTTAAGGATATCCAGGTTAAGCTTACACAGGCTGAAACAGATTCATATATGGAAGCCGGTAGAATGTATCTTGAAAAAGGTTATCACGTTGGTATCGTAACCGGTGACAGAATGAATTTTAAAATAACAACTGAGTTTGATATGGTTTTGGCTGAATTACTTTTAAAAGATAAAACGGAGGATTAATTATGAAATGTGTTGCCATAGGTGATAACTTTATTACCCCCGATATGATGAAAAAGGGTATTGAATCTTATAGTTATCTTAACTTTGAAAGTATCGAGTATTTCTTTTTTGGGCTTCATTCCCGTTCTGAAATGAGACACATTGTTAAGGTTATTGAAACGGGCGGTTTCGAATCGCTTGATTTACCCGAGGGTCTTCTTGAGGCGGTAGAGGATGCGGATGTTATTATGTGCCATCTTTGTCCCATAACCAAAAAGGTACTTGAAAGAGCCAAAAAGCTTAAGCTTATTCTTTGTAACCGTGGTGGTCACGAAAATATTGATGTTGAGGCTTGTACTGAAAAGAACATTGCAGTTCTTCTTAATCCAAGCCACAATGCTAATGCTGTTGCTGAGTTTACAGTTGGTCTTATTCTTAACGAAACAAGAAACATCACGCGTTCAAATATTGCTATAAACAATGGTGAATGGAGGGAAAAATATCCTAATACAGCAACTCAAATTCACGAAATGTGCGATATGACAATCGGTCTTATAGGTTTTGGCGCTGTTGCTCAGCTTGTTTATGAAAAGCTTAAGGCTTTTAACTGTCGTTTCCTTATTTCAGACCCGTTCTATTCTGGTAAAATCAACAAGAATATAGCAAAATTTGTTCCTCTTGAGCAGTTGCTTGAAAATTCTGACATCGTTTCACTTCATGCAAGACTTAGCCGTAAGAGCATTCTTCTTGGTGAGAATGAGTTTAAACGTATGAAGAATACTGCATATTTTATTAATACAGCCCGTTCTTATATGGTTGACTATGATGCTTTGGCAAATGCTCTTAAAACAGGCGAGATTATGGGTGCGGCAATTGACGTGTTTGATGTTGAACCCGTTACTAAAGATAACAATCCTCTTGTGGGACTTGATAACTGTACTTTAACTAACCACCGTGGTGGTGATACGATTAACTCCTACAGTGACAGTCCGGCAATGATGATGAAGGAAGCACAGAAATACTTTGAGGGTGATACACCTAAATTCTGGCTTAATCCTACTGTTAAAAGATAAAGATAAATCCCGGACATTTGAACAGATGTCCGGGATTTAAAATTTATTCTAATTCATTTTCAAAGAGTTCACCTTTGATATCAACCTCGCGGAAGTCTCCGGGTTGTTTATCTTCAAATAAGAACTCACCAAGATCAAGTCTTGCTATTTTGTGTGCACCAACCTGTGATGAAATTGAGGGCTTGGGGAAATAATTTTCTCCATAGAAGAAGGA
>JAZNVE010000060.1:0-16173 GCA_045592665.1 Acutalibacteraceae bacterium | reverse complement strand
GGTGTTATTCAGGAAGTCCGTAAGAGAGAGCACTATGAAAAACCCTCTGTAAAGAGAAAAAAGAAATCCGAAGCTGCTCGTAAGAGAAAGTTCTATTAAAAACGTAGGATGAAACCTTATTTTAGGTTTCATCCCTTTATTTTTTTATTTTTTTGTGTTATGATTAAAATGTTAATTTGTGTGCATAAATGCAGGTGGTTATATGCGTATTGAGAAAGATACCACAATTAAATATATGTTCCGTGAGATTCACGATATTACCCCTGAAGTATTAAAGGAAATGGGACTTGAGGCAATTCTTTTTGACCTTGATAACACGACGGTTAAGGACGCTACTCTTTCCACAATACCGGGAGCTATTGCCTGGATAAAATCTCTTAAGGATGCGGGTATAAAGGTTGCCATTGTTACCAATACACCCCATATAAGAGCATTTTGGTTTTCAAAAACTTTTGGTGTTAAATTCCATGCGTATGCTAAAAAGCCACTGCCCTTAGGTCTTATCAGAATGTCACGTAAGTTACAAGTACCATTGGAGAAAATCGGTATGGTGGGGGATCAGGTTTTCACCGATGTTGCCGCCGCCAACCGTTGCGGTGCGGTGCCGATTCTTGTGGACCCTGTTGAAAACAAATGGTTTTGGAAAAATCATTATAAGAAAAACCGAATTAAAGAAAAACCCATTCGCGAAGCTTTTTTAAAGGAGCACGGCTACTATGGAGAAAATAAATAATCTTAAAAAGTTTTTAAAGTCCCCCAATGAGGCTATTCTGATTCATTCGCCTGAAAACCGCCGTTATTTTACGGATTTCCCCTCCAGCGACGGATATTTCGTTGTTACAAAAGAGGATGCGGTATTTTTTACCGATAGCCGTTACATTGAGGCGGCACAGAAAAATATAAATTGTTGCCGAGCGCAACTTTTAACAAGGTTTTCAAATGAAGTAAAAGCCTTTTTCGAGGAACAAAAAATTGAAAAAGTCTATACGGAAACCGAGCGACTTTCTGTTTCGCTTCTTTCTCAATTGAGAAAAATACTTTCACCTATTAAAGTTACACCATCCCAAAGGCTCGAAAAACTTATAAATGATTTACGCTCGGTAAAAGACGAAGCCGAAGTCGAAAGCATCAAAAAAGCTCAATCAATTGCCGAGGATGCTTTTAATCATATTCTTACTTTTATAAAAGAGGGCGTAACGGAAAAGCAAATTGCCCTTGAACTTGATTTTTACATGCTTTCCCACGGTGCGGAGGCTATTTCTTTTGAAACCATAGCCGTAACGGGACAAAAAACCTCAATGCCCCACGGTGTACCGGACGATACTATTGTTAAAAACGGTGATTTTGTAACAATGGACTTCGGTGCAGTTTATAAAGGTTACCACAGTGATATGACACGCACCGTTGCCGTAGGTAAAGTAACTGACGAGCAGAAAAAGATTTATGATATCGTTTTAAATGCTCAGAAAAATGCACTTTCAATTCTTGAAAAAGGTCTTCCCTGTGCCGAGGCGGATAAAGCCGCAAGGGGAATAATTGAAGATGCGGGTTATGGTGAATATTTCGGTCACGGCACGGGTCATGGCGTGGGTGTTGAAATTCACGAAAGCCCCAACCTTTCGCCGAGAAGTAACCAAAAACTTCAAAAGGGTAATATAGTAACCGTAGAGCCGGGAATATATATCCCCAAAAAATTCGGCGTAAGAATTGAGGATATGGCACTCATAACCGAAACGGGCTATGAAAACCTGACATCCGCCCCAAAGGAGTTGATAATCCTTTGAAATATGAAAATTTTGATGAATTAAAAAATGCTTGTCTTACCTGTAATAACTGCAAATTATGTGCCACACGTACCAATGTTGTTTTCGGTGTGGGTAATGAAAATGCGGATATTATGTTTGTTGGTGAGGGACCCGGCGAAAACGAGGATTTACAAGGGGAGCCCTTTGTTGGTAAAGCGGGTCAACTACTTGATAAATATCTTGAGGTTATAGGTCTTTCGAGGAAAAAGAATATTTATATAGCAAATATCGTCAAGTGCAGACCACCGTCGAACCGCGACCCCGAAAGCACGGAGCAAAATGCTTGTATAGAATGGTTAAGGTGCCAGACCCGACTTATAAAGCCGAAAATTATAGTTTGCCTTGGACGTATTGCGGCGCAGAAATTAATTTCCGAAGATTTCAAAGTCACCCGTCAACACGGTGAATTTATAAAAAAAGGAAACATCCTTTTTATGGGCACATATCACCCTGCGGCACTTCTGAGAAATCCCAACAACAAGCCCGATGCACTTTCGGATTTCCAGAATCTCAGGGATAAGATAAAAGAATTAAATATTGAAATTTAAAACTCTATAAAGGAGATATAATTATGGATATTAAAAATTACATTGCCGAAGGTAAAGCCATACTTGGTATCGAGTTCGGTTCAACAAGAATCAAGGGTGTACTTATTGATGACGAGGGTACGGTACTTGCAGTGGGCGGTTACGAATGGGAAAACAGCCTTGTAAACGGTATCTGGACCTATGGTGAGGATGAATTTTTTGCAGGTCTTAAGGGTTGCTACGCAACTCTCAAACAGGATGTAAAAGAAAAATACGGTATCACCCTTAAAAATCTCAAATCAATCGGTATCAGTGGTATGATGCACGGTTACCTCGCTTTCAATAAAGACGGTAAACTTCTTGCACCTTTCCGCACCTGGCGTAACACCTGTGCAGGTGAAGCCGCAAATAAATTAACAGAGGAATTCCAGTTTAATATTCCCGACCGTTGGAGTATTGCCCACCTTTATCAGTTAATTCTTGAAGATGCAGACCATATAAAAGATGTTGCATACTTTACAACTCTCGCAGGTTATATCCATACTTTGCTTACAGGCGAAAAGGTTCTCGGTATCGGTGAAGCATCGGGTATGTTCCCCATGGAGGGCAATAATTACAGTGAAAAAATGCTCGATAAATTTGACAACCTTGTAGCAGGTAAAGGTTACCCTTGGAAAATCCGCGAAATACTCCCCAAAGTACTTGTTGCGGGTGAAAACGCAGGTACACTTACTGCTGATGGTGCGAAACTTATGGATAGCGACGGCGACCTTCAGGCCGGTATTCCTATGTGTCCTCCCGAGGGTGACGCAGGTACGGGTATGGTTGCTACAAACAGCGTAAGAGTAAGAACGGGTAATGTTTCCGCAGGAACATCAGTATTCGCTATGATTGTTCTTGAAAAGCTTCTTTCAAAGCTTTATCGTGAAATCGATATGGTAACAACCCCCGACGGTGCTCCCGTTGCTATGGTACATTGCAACAACTGTACATCCGATATTAACGCGTGGACATATCTTTTCAAAGAGGTTCTCGACCTTTGTGGTGCAGATTGTTCAATGGGCGACCTCTTTACCGCCCTTTTCAAAAAATCTGCCGAAGCAGATGCAGATTGCGGTAACCTTATTTCTTACAACTACTTCTCAGGTGAATTCCTCACAGGCTTTGAAACAGGTAAACCCTTGTTCATAAGAGAGCCCGACAGTAAATTCTCACTTGCAAACTTTATGCGAGTTCAACTTTTCACCGCCTTTGGTGGTATTAAAATCGGTATGGATATTCTTGAAAAAGAGAATGTTGCTATTGATAAAATTCTCGGTCACGGCGGTTTCTTTAAAACTCCCGTTATCGGTCAGAGTGTTCTTGCAGCGGCTATGAATGCACCCGTTTCCGTAATGGAAACTGCAGGTGAGGGCGGTG
This sequence comes from Acutalibacteraceae bacterium, assembly GCA_045592665.1. Classification (GTDB taxonomy): domain Bacteria; phylum Bacillota; class Clostridia; order Oscillospirales; family Acutalibacteraceae; genus DTU089. The sequence goes on along the minus strand of JAZNVE010000060.1, from coordinate 12,422 downwards.
CTTGGGGTGTTGCAGTGCTTGCAGCATTTGCTGCTAATAAAGAGGACGGCGAAACACTTCCCGATTATCTTGATAATAAGATTTTTGCAACACAGAAAATGACAACCCTCGAACCCGATGACGCTATTGTTGATAGCTTCAACAAGTTTATGGAAAACTATAAAAAAGGCCTTTCAGTTGAAAGAGCAGCGGTAGAAATGTAATAAAACCAATTCGTAATGCTTAATTCATAATTCGTAATTAAAGGGGCTAACGCCGATTATATTGCCGACCGCAGGTCCCGATTATAAATTTTAGCACAGTTCTCATAATTTCCCAAACAAAAAGCACCCTTACAAGGGTGCTTTTTTATATGTACATTATCTGTCCGCCTTGAGCCATTGATTTATCCGCAAGGAAGACTACTCTGTGTCCTGCTATGGAGTTTTCAATTGATGTACAGGAGAGGGAGGGATTATCGTTACGAATAAACTTAATGAAATCTGCGGTAAGTGCCTCGTCCGCACCGCCGTGTCCTTCATCAGGAGTATGGCTTAAATCAATAAACTTTTCGTCAAAGTATTTGCCCGGCTCGGGGTTAATAGTTTTGATTTTTACAAACTTGTTTTCAAGTTCACCGTAAATTTCGCCCCTTGTACCGATAATTCTTATTGTACGCAAGGACTCTGCGGAGCCACCGGCAAGGTTGTGTGTACCTGTTGCTCCACTTTTGAAGTTAACCAAAACACTCTGGTGGTCAACAACATCATTATCGCATTTGAACATACATCTGCCGTATTCGCTCTTTTCAAGAAGTGCGCGTCTTTGCTCATCTGTGGGGTTTTCAACACCCTCTAAATCCTTCCACACATAAACCTCCCAGCTGTCGGGATGGTCAAGGTACATACGCTTTGCACCGAATTCACAATAATCAACTCTGGGGCAATCCACAAGGCAACGAGTGCCTGAGTTTTCGGGAGCATTTTCAGGTCTGAATTGAAATTTAGAGCCAACGGAAGAAACGGAAACAGGCTCATCATCACCCATAAGCCACGTCATAAGGTCAAGGTCGTGGCAACATTTTGCAAGAAGCATTGATGTGTGACATTTTTTACTGTTAGCCCATTTACCGCGGACATAGGATGTTGAAAGGTGATGGTAACTTACGTTTTCAACGGTCTGAATATTAACGATTTCGCCTATATCACCGTCAACAATGTTCTTTTTAATAGTAGCGTAAACGGGATTGTATCTGAGCACGTGGCAAATCATTACTTTATTTTTGTTGCGGTTTACAACCTCAATAAGCCTGTCCATTTCCTCTTCGTTAACGGCGAAGGGCTTTTCAAGAAGCATATCGTATCCCTTTTCGAGTAAGGGAATTGAGGTTTCAACGTGGATTTCATCCATAGTTCCGTTAATAACTACGTCAGCAAATTTAGGCACTTCCGCGAGCTCCCTTGCATTTTGGAAGCATCTGCTTTCGTCAAGCTTGAAGCGGTCACGCACCATATTTCTGCGACGTTCATCGGGGTCGGCAACACCCACAACCTGAAGCTCATGGGGGTGAGCAAGAGAATATTCGGCATAAGCCATAGCGCGGTGTCCGGCACCGAGTATAATTGCTGTAACGGGTTTTTGTGTCATAACTATCACTGCTTAAAGTAAATTTTTTGCCATAGTAGCGGTTTTCATCTTTGTTGAAAGCATTTTGAAACCGAGTCTTTTATAAAAACGTATAGCGCCCTCGTTGTGGATATCCGCCTGAAGCATAACGCCCCTGACATTACGTTTTTTAAGTTCTTCAAAAAGGGCTGCCATAAGTTTTGCGCCATAGCCCTTGCTCTGATATTCATCGAGAATATCAATGTGTAAATGGGCAGGGTATTTCCTACCGAAAAAGTCGTAGGGAATGGGGAAAAGCCAAGCCTGTTTACCGCTTTTTTTATCTAATTTTTTAATTTCGGGAACGTCCACATTGCGGAAAACCTTCCTGAACCTTTTATGGTCAGGTTCGCAAAGGACGTAACCCACAACCGTATCACTATCATCAACCAAAACGAAGGAAGAATCATAACATTCTCTTGCGTAATATGTTGAAAACATTCTTGCAAGACGGTAGCCTAAAACGGGGTCATTCTGAAAAACAGGACCCGCGGTCATACGGCAGACATTTTCAACCGCCTTAAGGTCGTCGGGACGCATTTTTCGGATAGTAGCCATTAATTTTTCACTCCATCGGATTTATTGGGCTTTTTGCGTTCGATTTTTTCGCGAGTGCCGTCAGGACGAACAATAATTGTACTGTCCAATTGAGTTTCAAGAGATTTCCTGAAAGCGGCAACATACTCGGCGCGTAAGGCTTTCTGCTCCAGAGCCTCCGCCTCGGTAAGACCTTCTTCTCTTGATTTACGGGCAAGAAAATTAATTCTGTCAATCTTTTCCTGAGTAATCATATATACAAATCCTTTTAATTTACTAAAACATATTATAGTATTATAAAAAAATAAGTCAAGGGTTAAAAGTTTTTTTATTTGGTATGGTTTACCTTTATTGACGGTGTGAATTTGCTATGATATAATTTACCATATTATTTTTACTAAGGTGATATTTTATATGAAAAAGGCGGAGTATGTTGACCCTATAATCGGTACGGTGGGTGAGGAGCAATCCGAAACCTCTCATGGGGGCGGAAAGACATATCCCGGTGCTTGCGTTCCGGGTGGTATGGTTCAGCTTTCACCCGATACAGTTACGGCAGGTGATAACGGTACGGGTTATAATTATTGCCATAACACAATAGAGGGCTTCAGCTTTAACCGTATGAGCGGTATCGGTTGGTATGGTGATCTGGGCAATATTCAGATTATGCCCGTTATAGGTGAAACTGACCTCAGAAGCGGAAGCAATGAAGAGGTTAAGTTTGAAAAGGGTACTCTCGGTTGGAAATCTTCCTATTCCCACCATAAAGAAAAGGCTAAAGCGGGGTATTATTCAGTAGAATTAGAGCGTTATTCAATTTTAGCCGAAACAACTGTTGATACCCATACGGGATTATTGAGATTTACTTATCCCGAAACAGATGATGCCCGTGTAATATTTAATTTTTCAAGAAGAATTGGCGGTCGTGCCGATTTTGAAGAAATCAATATAATAAATAACCGCAGGATAGAGGGTAGCATTCATTGTACCCCTAAGGGTGGCGGATTCGGTCATGGTAACGGTAAAATTTCCTATGACTTGCATTTTGTTTGTGAGTTTTCCGTACCTTGCGAAAAAATGCAGTTTTTCTCAAATGAAGAATACCAAAAAGAGGATATGGCTTCTTTTGAACACGAGGATGTAGGGCTTGTTGCGTTTTTCAAGGACAAATTAACCGAACCCCTTGTAATAAAATGTGCCATATCCTATGTGGATATTGAGGGTGCGAGAAATAATTTCAACAGTGAGTGCACTGAATGGGATTTCGATAAAACCGCAACTGAGGCTCTCGAAAGTTGGGAAAAGATTTTTGAGGGCGTTGACGTTGAGGGCAGTGATGAAACTGATTTAAAAATATTTTATACCTGTCTTTATCATACACTTCTTGACCCGAGAACAACTATGGATTGCGACGGCAGATATACTCTTTGTCACGGGAATGTATTTAAAGATGGAAGTAATCATCTGACAGTATTTAGTGGTTGGGATGTTTACAGAAGTGAGTTTCCCTTACTTTGCATCATAAGACCGCAGATGGTAAACGATGAAATCAGCTCCTTATTAAGAATTGCTATACACCAAAAGTCATCCTTTCCCAGATGGGAGCTTCTGGGTATAAATGCGGGGTGTATGGTAGGTGACCCGGGGCTTATAGTTTTAGCGGATGCATACCTTAAAGGTATACGGGACTATGATGTTAATAAGGCTTATGATATATCAAAAGCATCCTCGGATTGCGAAGAAGCTTTATGGGGTGAACCCTTCCACTCCATAAGACCCCACTGCGAAGCGTATATTGAAAATGCGTTTGTGCCTGAAAAACTCAGTGATACCCTTGAATATCTTATGGCGGACTATACTATGTATAAATTCGCTCTGGCTATGGGTTACAATGAGGATGCGGAGCGTTACAAATCACGGTGGGAGCGTTATACGGAGAACTATAACCCGGAACTCGGCTTTATGGCACCGAGATACAGTAACGGGGAATTCGTCTACGAAGAAAACGAGTATGACGATGACGGTTGTGTTGAAAGCAATATTTTCCAACAAAACTGGTTTATACCCTACGATGTTAAAGGCTTGAGTGAGCTTATGGGTAATGAGCGTACAATTGAACTCCTTGAAAGATTTTTCAGCAATGCTGATTTAGGAGAATTGTGGAACGATGATTATAACCACTCAAACGAGCCTTGCCACAATATAACGCATTATTTTAATATTCTCGGACTTCCTCAAAGAACACAGTATTGGACGCGTCGCGTACAAAAGGAAGCATACCGTACAGGTGCGTTTGGTTTCTGCGGTAATGAAGACGTAGGTCAGCTTTCGGCTTGGTACGTGCTTTCGGCTATGGGCTTTGCACAGGTTTGTCCCGGTAACGAGGAATATTATATAAATACGCCGTTGTTCAAGAAAAGCAAAATAAAACTTGATAAGAAATACCATAGTTGTGACGTGAGCGATACTTTTACTATCGAGTGCGATAAAGACCCGTTGGAATATCCCTATATAAAATCCGTTGAATTGAATGGTAAAAAAATAGAGGATTATTATCTCACTTATTCACAGATTACTTCAGGCGGAAAATTAAAATTTGAACTTACGAAATGATGAAAAAACACCTTGCAGACGTAAAATCTGCAAGGTGTTTTGTACAATTTAAAAAAGGAAAGCAAAAAAATCAGGCCGTGGGGAACACAAATTGAACAATATAGATAATGTCAAATTGAGTATAAAAGAGGTAATACCGACAGCGTAATAAATAGTGAAACCGAGACCGGCAAACTTGCCTACCATAGCAAGAATCTTTGCGGTTTTGAGCTTTCCGGGACAGGCTATTCCAAGAGAATCGTATTTTTTAATCAAAGCTATAATATCCGGAAGAATTGCTTTACCTTTAATAAGGGCAATGATTGACGCAACAGGGAAAACTGACATTATTGTTGCTGCGAGTGCTTGGCTGAAAAGTTCTTCTATTTTCTGGTGTATATCTTGGGGCAAATCAGCAGGTTTAGAGAGATTTTGGTATTCAGGTGCAGAATATTTGGGCCCCTGTGTTTGTTCGTTTTGAGGTTGATAATTGTTATTATCCAAAAAAACACCCCCTAAGTTTTAGCGTTTAAAATCCGGCTGACATCGCCATGACAAAAAATAAAAAGAAATAAAAAGTGTAGAAAACGGCTAATCCCCCGTAAATACAGGTGCAGACTATACCGCTTATTTTACCGACAAGAGCAAGAATTCGTCCGGCAATAAGTTTACCGGGAAGACGAATGCCCATTGATTTACAGATGTCCATCAAAGTAACAATTTCTTTTAAAGCATTGTTTCCGAAAAAGATTGCAATAATTGATGCAATAGGAAATTCGCACATTATTGTTGCCGCAAGGGCTTTTCCGAAAACATTGTCAATTCTTTGCTTAATATCCGGGGGTAAAATATCAGGTTGAGGGGGCTGTTGATAAACGGGTTGTTGATAAGGCTGTTGTTCAAACTGAGGTTGCTGAAATTGGGGTTGATAATTGTTGTTATCCATAAAAAATACCTCCACTATATTTTTAATCAAATTATTTTTCCGAATTAAGCTTTTTTAAAAATGCTTTTATTGATGCATCATATTTTTCGGTATCAATATATCTTAAAACCGAATGCCCACCCTTTGGAAACCATACGATTTGTTTATCCTTACTACTGCATTTGTCGTAAAGCTTTTGAGCAAAATCGGGGGTGGAATAGGGATCCTCTTTACTGTGTAGCATCAAAATAGGTTTGTCCAAGGTGTCTATTACATCAAGAGGACCTTTTCTCATTGTATAGCCCGTACAAATTCTGTGTAACAGATTGATTGTCTGCATTACAGGAAAAACAAGGGTGTGAAACTCAATAAGGTGATTTCTCATTGAGTCGTAGAAATTCGCGAACATACCTTCGGTTACGATACCTGCCACACAGTCGGGGCATTCGGGGTTTGTGATTGTATACATACCGCCTGCTGCACCAATGCAAATACCGTGAAGTACAATTTGTTTTATGCCTTTTTCTTTAATTAAAAAATCGATCCACTTAAGGTCATCTTTGCTTTCTTCTCTGCCGAGGGTGTTGAATATTCCGTCACTGTTGCCGTGGGCTCTGGGGTCCATAACAAGAACATTGTAGCCCGATTCCGCATAGGGCTTAGCAAAGTAGTAGCCGTAGCGGAGGCTTTCGGTACGCCCCGATAAAATCATGGCACATTTATCATTGCCAAAATCAAAATATTCACCGTAGAGATTGATTTTACCGTTAACAACGTGCACATCCTCTTTGTACTGAATATTTTCTTTCATCCATTTTATGCCGATTCCGTCCATTGAAATCTGAGGCTCAACCTTGAAATGAAGATTTCTGTCCCATTTCTTTTTGTTGCGTCTTACCAACGTAGTAACAAAGGTTATTGTAGCGGCGACTAAGGTAATGCAAAGGTGAATTATAATAAGTAAAACGATTACACCTGCAATTATACCGCATATCTGTAAAGGGGTCATTTGCTTTTTTTCGTCCTTTCGGCATTTTTTCTGTTTTCAATTTCCTGACGAAGCTCAAGAACCTTGTTGAAAACTATGTCATTTAGTCTTGTGAAATCTTCTCTTGTATACGTGGCTGTTTCCATATAATCCCATACGTTTATCGGCTTACCGATAATGATTCGTGCACGCTTAAAGAAGCCGTAATTACCATCGGTGACTATTGGTATAATCGGTGCTTTGGATTCAAGAGGGATTGCAAGGTAACTTTTGTAAAAAGGGTGAATTTTGCCGTCGGGAGTATTGTGTCCTTCGGGGAAAATCTGTACTAAATTGCCCTTTTTGATTTCTTCAACACTTTTTGCAACAAAGCTTTTATCCTTTGTAACGCGGTTTGCTTCAATACCGCCAAAGAACTTCATACCAAAACGAAGGAAGGGGTTACTGAAAGCGATTTCCGCCGCTACTACGCAAAGCTTGTGGGGACAGAGCACAAACATATTTTGAGCGTAATCACTTTGATTAAAGTGATTTGAAACTATGAGTGCACCGCCGTCAATTCGTCTACCCTGAATGGCTTTATCCTCATAATATATTTTTGTTTTAAAGTAAAGGCTTACAAAAGGATAGCCCAATATGAGAGCAACCCAACGAAAAAAATCATAAAACAAAGAAATCCCCGCTTTATTCAAAAGAAATAGTAAGTGCACAAGGTAAAGTTTGTGTGGGGATGGTATAAACATCCACGCAGAATCCCGAATTTTCGATTTTTTCCATAAGGGATTCAATATATTCTTCCGAAAGAGTGTTGTCATAAAAAATTGTGACAATATCCTTGCCCTGAGCTTCAAGCGTGTTTTTAACAGTAAATAAAACAGTTTCGTCAAGGGTTGCACCGATTTTGAGTATTTCCTTACGGTGTAAGGCATAGAAAGTGGGCGCATTTTCCTCAACAAGTCTTTTAATAAATGAAACCACATAAATATTTTCGATGGTTTCGTTAATGTTGTTGACAACGCTTTCCATATTTGTTTCATTAAAATCAATTATGGGAAGTGAGGAATAGCATTCTGCAATATCCTTGGTGTTTATTATATGAATGTCTGCGTGCTTGTAAAGGTTTTTAGCCTGCTCAGCCGAAAGTATTGCATCGTTACCGTTGGGAAAAACGATAATTTCTTTTGCCTCGGTTTTTTTAAATGCTTCAATATAATCCTTAGTGGAAACACCGTCTTCGGAGTATATTACAACATCCGCACCCATTTCGAGGAAGAGATTCTGTACGGCTCTGTCGTATGCCACGGCTACAACGGAGAAAATACCATCATTTTTAACCTCTGAGCAAAGAATATTCTTTGTAAGGTCCGTGTGTTGAACAGTCATATTTTCAATTTTAAGAGTTAAAAACTCACCAAACTGTTGGCAATAATTTAAAATTTCACCGGGAGTAAGGCTGTGTATATGTACTTTAACTTTATCTGAATCGTAGGTTGTAACAACTGAATTACCGAGCTCCTTAAGGGCGTTTTTAAATTCCTCGTAATCAAAGGGCTTTTTGCAACTAAGCAACTGTATAAGCATTTCGGTACAATAACCGAATTCAAATTTACTATCGGAATTATAGACAGAATAATCCACCTGAGGTGTTCGTTGAGAGGTGATCTCTGCTTGTTCAAGACTGTCACCGTCAAGGTATTTTTTCATACCTTCAAAAAGGCATACAATACCTGCACCGCCACTGTCAACAACACCGGCCTCCCTGAGAGTATCAAGAAGATTTGGTGTGTTATCCAGAGATATGCGGGCGTGTTTTACAAAAAGAGAAACCGTATCATCTATGCTCTGGTTTTCACAATATGCATCCTTAACTGCCTGAGTAGCATCTTTAACAACTGTCAGCATAGTACCTTCAACAGGGTTTGCAACCGCAGAGTAAGCACAGGAAACCCCCTTTTCAAGGGCGGCAATAAATAATTCGGAATCTGCTTCGTTTGTGTTTTCAAATGTTTCAGAAAAACCCTTTAAAAACTGGGAAACAATAACGCCCGAGTTACCCCTTGCTTCAAAAACAATGGATTTTGCGAATTTTTTTGAAACAGCGGATAAATCAGTTACAGAATTATCTACTTGTGTAAGTCCCTTGCTTATGGTGGTAAGCATATTCGTGCCCGTATCACCGTCGGGTACGGGAAAAACATTTAACTGGTTTATGGTTTTGTAGTTTAAATTAAGGTTTCTTACACCGTAATCAACCATATTTTTAAAGCACAAACCATCTATTTTTTGTATCATAAAATCCTCCGTTGGGAATTTTAGTAATTATTTTTCGGTGAGTTTAGCCATAATTGCTTTTTCGTTGACTAAATCCTCTGAAATTTCCGCACCGAGGAAATATAAACCAACCATACCGGGACCTACATTGGTACCGCTACCTGAGAAAACATCGCTTATAAAGACTTCTTTGGGATTAAGCTCTTTCTTAACCATATCTGCAAGGGTTTCTGCGTAAGCCTGACGGTTGCTGTGGGAAACAAGAACATACTGATTTTCTATATCAGTTGAAACTGCTTTTGCGTATTCAATAGTGAGCGCAAGGGCTTTGTTCATACCTTTTGCTTTAGTAAGAACGGAAACATAGCCTTCTCGGTTGCAGTCACCCATGGGCTTAACACCTGCAAAATTACCCATAATAGCTTTACCCATTGATATTCTTCCGCGACGTGCAACGAAAATTAAGTCATCGATGGGACCCATCTGGTGAACCTTGTGTTTATTTTCTTCAAGCCAAGCGATAATTTCATCCATTGTTTTACCGTCTTTTTTGAGTTGGAGAGCATATATTACAAGAAGACCTAAAGCACCCGCCATTCTCAAAGAGTCGAAACAGTAGATATTACAATCGGGATATTCTTCCATCACACGCTTAGCCGCACCCGTAGCAACATTGTGTGTTGAGCTTATTTTTGATGAAATCGACATTGCGAGAATATCGTAACCCTGCTCAGCATATTTTTTGTAAAATTCATAATAGTCCTCGGGACTAGCGGGAGCAGTTGAAACCTCCATCTTTTTATTGGATAAGGTTTTGTAGAATTCTTCACGGCTTATATTTGACCAGTCGAGAGTGGTTTTTAAATCTCTACCGTCACTAAAGTGTACATATCCTTGGATATAATCCTCAAGGCAGAACTCAGCTCTAATTTCTTCTGATAAATCACAGGTGACGTCGGGTAAAATCACAAATTTTTCCATAAATACTCCTCCGTTGAAGTTTATGTTTTTTTAGCTGAAAAATGACATATATGAGAATGTTTTTTAAAGCATACAACACAAACCAGTATATCATATTTATTATAATATAAGGCAATATTTTTTTCAACACATTTCGACAAAAGAGATATAGCAAAATATGGTTGAAATTCACGTGAAAAACAAGTATAATATTAGCAAATAATACGGAGGTGGAATATATGCTTTCAACACTTGGCCCCGTTTGGCAGGAAATATCCGCTTTATTAATGAGTATCATTATGACATTTGGTTCTCTCTTTGGCGTTTTTGCTCCGTCAGACACAACAAATCCCGACAAATATTTAGACAAAGAAATTAAGAATGTTATATACCTTATCGGTGACGGTATGGGATTTAACCATCTTGAAAAAGCAAAACAGGAGAGAAATATTTCTCTTACAATGGACTCATTTGATTACCACGGTGCATCGATGACCCGTTCACTATCCAATGCAGTTACCGACAGTGCCGCAGGCGGTACTGCCCTTGCAACGGGAGAAAGAACCTACAACGGTGCTATCGGTGTGTATATGTTTGATCCTTTATCTCAATTCTCTTACCCTAAAAACATTACTGAGTTATGTGCTGAAAGAGGTATGATGACGGGGGTTATAACTACCGACGAAACCTCCGGTGCAACTCCGGCATCCTTCTCGGCTCATTCATCCGAGCGCGGTAATACCGAGGATATTACCAATGACCAATTAACATCGGATATAGATATTATCTGGGGTGCTGCAAACGATGTGGCAACGAAGCGTGCCGCAAAAGAAAACGGATACGAATTCGTTACAACTTACGACGATATGATGTCTCTTGAGGAAGGCAGTCGAAGCTTTGCTCAGTTTACCAATAGCCTTTGGACACTTGAACAGTCTGACGAAAACACACCCAATCTTGAGCAGATGACAGAAAAGGCAATTGATCTTCTTGACGATACGGATGAGGGCTTCTTCCTTATGGTTGAGGGTGCACATATTGATAAGCATTCACACAGCAATGAGGATGCTTATATGGCGGAGGCTCTTGAAGAGTTTGACAGAACAATTCAACTCGTTCTTGATTATGCCGAAAAAGACGGTGAAACCCTCGTTGTTATTACTGCAGACCACGAAACAGGAGCAATTGTGCTTAATGAAGACGGAACATATTCATTTACATCCGGCTCTCATTCAGATGCCAACGTTCCCGTGCTTGTTTACGGCTCAAGCAATATTATTAACCCCGGTGAAATTCTTAATAACTATGAGATTCCCATCAGAATTGCGTACGCTTTAGGCTTCACAGAGGAGCAGTTTCCCTACGAAGTAATGATAGCGGCATAAATTTATATTATTAAAACACCTGAGATTCGTGAATGTGAATCTCAGGTGCTTTTACTTTTAGTCTTTATATGTAACGGTTCTGCCTGTAAAAAGTGATGTAAACCCTCTGCCGATTTTTGTGTGTAGCTTCTGTATGCTACCCTTACGCCTTACTAAAACTGCTGTTTTTACTGTGAAAGCATCGGCGGTAGCCTTTAATTTTTTTATATCTTCTTTTGAGTACATATCGTACCAATGAACATTATAGCTTGTATAACGTGAAGTATCTTTTTCGTCCACTTCAAGAATACGGTAACCGTACATTGTTGAAAATCTGTCGCCGTTATAACGGGTGCTGAGGGAGTTTACAATATCAATTCCCTTGTTTTTGACACCGAATGCATTTGTGTGATCGTGACCGCTGAAAATACCGAGAACATCACCCTTTTCAATCATCGCCTCAAACTGACCGTAGTTGGGGAAACCGCAACAGGGAGTTTCGTTTAATGTACCGAAATTTACTTGGTCCGGGTCAAACATATAATAATCTTTTTTATTATACATATGACTGAAAGAGTAGAGTTTATGTTTATTCACTTTCTTAAGAACATCGTAAACCTCGGGAAGAATAATGTGTTGAAATGCGAGAGAGTAAATTTTACCGCCATTTTGCCCGGTGATTTCGTCGGATTTTTTCTTGTACCATTCAACATCCTCGGCGCTTACACATCCGTAATGACCCTCTTTGTCATAATCCCCTGAGTCAAAGACCCACAGATTATATTTCATCTCTTTTCCGTCACTTGATAAAACGGGAATGTTGAAAGTACCGTTTTTGGCTAATTCTTTGCCATTATCGTTGGTAACGGAGCAATCAAAGGAGTTATAATATTCCATAAGTTCACGACGTGAAAGAGGACCGATTTCCGAATCATGATTACCGAAAGTAATGGCCACGGGAATCTTTCTTAAAGAAAAAATTTCCATAAATCGGATTATATAGGCTTTCGTTTTTTCGGGGTTATCATAGTTTAAGACATTATCACCCGTAATAATTGCGATATGGGGTTTTTCAATATCACAAGCTCTGGCAATAAGCACAAGAGTGTAATCGATATTTTCATCCTCGATATGAGTGTCG
>JAZNVE010000059.1:0-2646 GCA_045592665.1 Acutalibacteraceae bacterium | reverse complement strand
GAAACACAGGAAGAAACTCCCGTTGAAGAAGTTGTTACTGATGAAGTAATTGTTGAAGAAAAAGAAACAATTATTGAAACTCAGGAAACAAACGAAGAATAAAAAATTACCTCGTATCGCAAGAGCGGTACGAGGTTTTTTTATGTTTAAAAGTATTTGTAAATTTCCGAATAATCATTTATGTACACAGAACAGCATTCTTTTACTTTTTCGGGGTCTGCAGGTTCAGAGACATCATAGATTCCAACAATTTTATAATCAGCTTTATGAGCAGTTTCAATTGCGTAGAGAGCATCTTCAAAAACGAAGGTGTTGTTTTTGTCAGTACTTAAATGTTCAAGTGCCTTGTCATAAATAACGGGTGTATCTTTACCCGCTCCAACGGTTGTACAAGTGAAAATTTCAGAGAAATATTCACGTATTCCGTTGCGTTCAAGCGCCTTCTCTACCATATATTTATCGGTGGCAGTGGCAATGCACATTTTAACATTCTTCTTTTTTAAATATTCAAGAAACTCAATTACACCTTCTTTAAGTAAAACTTGTTTGAAGTAAAAATCCTCAACAAGAGCATTTATGCTTTTAACAATATCCATAACTGTCTTGTCGGGGGCATAGTGTTTGATATAATATTCCGCCGCCTGTACAAGACTTAATTTAACAAATTCTTCCGAAGCACCCGGAGGGGGAGTGATACCTTCGTTTTGAAGAAATCTAAGACCAATTTCACTCCAAATGTGCATTGAGTTCAGTAATGTACCGTCAAGGTCGAAAATTGCACCTTGGATATTTGATAAAACTTTTTCTTCCTTAATCATAATTACCTCCAATAGACCATTTACCGTGTTTTCCGTTCCAAATAATGCATATTTTTCCGTTAACAACGGTAATTTTGGCAGCTTTGTTTATGAATTCATTACTGATGCCCAATGGATAATCCGAAGTCAATACAGCATCTTCAAGCTCGTATAAAAGACCATTTTCGTACACTCCGTATGATTTTTCGGAAAGCGAAAAAACAGACATAGTACCTTGGTTGTCTTCTGAAAAGCATATACTGTTATTCTTTATAACGGTCATGTGAGTTTCGTTGTCAATAAAAACCGAATTTCCTCCTTTTTCGGTAATATAAGCTGCAGTTTGAATACTCGCAACAGTCTGGTCAAGACGACCGCCTAAACAACCGTATATTATGAAGCTTTTATAGCCTTTTTCCAGAGCTATATCAACCGCAAGAATTGTATCAGTTTCATCTTTTCTTACAGGGTGTTTTATAACATTGCTACCATTTGGAATGTACTCTAAAGAATCAAAATCACCGACTATATAATCAGCTTTTAAATTAAATTTTTCTACGTTTTTGAGACCCGCATCAGCGGCAATGATTAAATCATTGTCGCTGGGGTTAAGGGGGATTTCCCCTATGGGCATTGAGCCGAAAATAAAACAAGATTTCATTTGATCACCATAGTATAAAACCGCTGTTTTGAACAGCGGTTGAAAATTAAAAGATTCCGTAAGTAATAAGGGACATAATAAGCCCGGCAATAAAAACGCCTATGGCAATAATGGGAAGACATTTCTTCATTCTTAAGTCCATTAATGCGGCTATAAGAGCACCTGTCCAACCGCCTGTACCGGGAAGGGGAATGGCGACGAAAAGAAGTAAGCCCCATTCCTTATATTTTTCAATAGTTCCTTTTTTCTTGTCTGCTCTTGCTTCAAGTTTGTCAACAATTTTACCTAAAAATTTAACTTTACGCATTAACTTGAAGATTTTTCTTATAAAAAGCAATATGAAGGGAATTGGTATCATATTACCAAGATAGCAAACTAAGAAAGCCTGAATAAAATCAATATCAAGAATACGTGCGGCAATCATACCGCCACGTAATTCAAGCACGGGAAAAAGTGAAACTATAAAGGGAATAAGCTGAGCGGGAATATTATGACTTTCTAAAAATTCAACGAAAGCCGTTACTATACTTTCAACCATTTTTTACCTCGCTGATATAGTTGTTTTCTATCAAGAAATCACGGGTGTCCTTTAGAATCGATTTATCATTATCAAATTTAAGGCAGTTATATGCACTTTCGAAAGGTAACCAGATATAATCCTCAATTTCCTCGGGTTGAATTCTGGTCTGTTCATCGTCAGTAGTTGCTGCATAAATAAGAACGGTTTTTTGTATTCTGTTCTGGATGGTGTATTGTGACTTGCTAACGAAACCGGGGAATATTCTGATTCTTATACCTGCTTCTTCATACACCTCACGTATTGCGGTTTCTTCAAAGCTTTCGCCGTCTTCTACGTGACCTTTCGGGAAGCTCCAATTTGAACTGCGCCTGTTTTTTATGAGAAGATATCGGATAGTTCCACCAATATTTCTGTAAACAACCGCACCGCATGAGCGCTCATAATAACACTCTAAATTAAAGGGTCTTTTTTTTGTGTAAAAATTGACGAGTTTTTTTATTTCCCAATCAATGAATCTTTTAGATTTAGGTGCGGCTACAATTTTTTGTTCACCGTTGTCTTTAAATTTAAGTATACCTATAACGCGTCCGTCAAAGTGTTTAACGGGGTTATCAATACCGAGAATAAGAACACCGCTTATGGATGTCGTGGGGCGGAATTTACCGATT
>JAZNVE010000058.1:0-34983 GCA_045592665.1 Acutalibacteraceae bacterium | reverse complement strand
TCAGTTTATGGTACCCCATATACGCTACCTTGCAGAAAACGGTTTCAACGTTGAACTTGCTTGTTCCGTTGTAGGTGACAGGCTTGAAGACGTTAAAAATGCCGTAGGTGATGTGGCAAAAATCCACACTTTACGTCTGCAACGTAGTCCCTTTTCGCCTCAAAACCTCAAAGGTTACGGCGATTTGAAAAAGCTTTTAAGTGAAAACACTTATGACGTTATATGGACAAACGAGCCTGTAATGGGCGTTATGACCCGTCTTGCTGCACGTAAAGTCCGTAAAGAAGGTACAAAAGTCATATATATGGCTCACGGCTTTCATTTTTTCAAGGGCGCCCCTCTTATTAACTGGCTGATGTGGGCTCCTACGGAAGTTATAATGTCACGTTTTAACGATATTTTAGTCACCATTAACTGGGAGGACTATAATTGGGCAAAAAAAAACACACATACCCCCATCGTAAAACACATCGACGGCATCGGTGTTGATTTTTCCAATCGCGAAGGTGTGATTTCACGAGAGGAAAAAAGAGCACAATTAAATATCGCTGACGATGATATCCTCGTTTTATCAGTGGGTGAACTGCAAAAAAGAAAAAACCATCAGGCAATCATTCGTGCCATTGCAAAGCTTAACAACCCCCACATCAAATACATAATCTGCGGCCAGGGAATTTTAGAGAATAATCTGCGCAAGCTGGTGAACTCCTCAAATCTCGAAAATCAGGTTTTCTTTTTAGGTTACCGCCAGGATATACCCGAAATAATGAATGCCTGTGATATTTTTGCTCACCCCTCAATCCGTGAAGGTCTCGGACTTGCTTCCTTGGAGGCTATGGCTTCAGGATTACCCCTTATCACTTCTAACGTGCAAGGTGTACCTGATTATGTTGAAAACGGTGTGACCGGATATATGTGTTCCCCAATGGACGTGGATGCCTTTGCCGAAAATTTAAACAAACTCACTATTGACGAAGCACTCAGAGAAAAAATAGGCACTACTAACATCACTTACGTTCAAAAATACCGTGTCGAAGTGATAGAACCCGTTATTAAAGAAATTCTCAATGAATGCATTACAGACAAAGAAACAGTAGAGGTTTAATGAAAATGAAGCTTTCCGTTATTATTCCCGTTTACAAGGCAGAAAGCACCATTTGTCGTTGCCTTGACAGTTTACTTAATCAACCCCACAATGACGTTGAAATAATTGTCATAAACGATGGTTCCCCCGACTCTTCAGGTGAAATCTGCAAAGAATATGCAGAAAAATACAGTGAAATCAGATATGTAGAAAAAGAAAATGGCGGTGTTTCAACTGCACGTAATATGGGGCTCGATATTGCCCGTGGTGATTATGTGGTTTTTGTCGATAGTGATGACTGGGTATACGACAATTTTTTCTCAACTATCGAAAAAGCCCTCAAAGAAGATGATTGGGATTTATTCCAGTATTCTCAGAATTACACTGACGGAAAAACAGAGAAACCCCGAATTCAAACTGAATTCAAATCCTCAGACCACGAAGCAATTTTCACTCAGATTATCAACCATATGTGTCACAAGCACATAAACAAACCCATCGACAAAGTCTATAAACGTAGCATTATTGAGGAAAATCATATAAGATTCCATCCCGATTTATGCGTTGGTGAAGACCGCACATTTAACATTGTTTTTTCACTCAATGTTAAAAAATGGTGCACTGTTTCAGACTTGATTTATTGGGTTAGCTTAGAAAACGGCGAATCTCTTTCAAGGCAAAAACGCGATAATCTCGATGAACAGATTCGCATTGCAGAGGAATATCTTTTTGACATTATCGAAAAATCAAACGCAACTGCAAATGAAAAGGAAACGCTTGTAAGAGCAATTCATTTTGATAATATGCGCGCCGTTTACACCAAAGCAAAATATCTGCATCGTAACGATGTGGGACTTTTCAAAAGGTTGAAAGAATTAAACAATTATTGTAAGCAAGTAAATAAACAGAAATTCAAATATCCTCCCGGTAAATTCTGCACACTTATAAGCTTACCGGTAAGATTAAAATTAACCCCCGTGCTTGATGCCATGGCGTGGGTGTTGACAAGATAGGATTTTTTATGAAATACATTCTTCAGATTGCCGCCCACCTTACCATCGGCGGTGCAGAAAAAGTTTGCAGGGATATCGGTCTTTACGGAAATCCCGAAGAATATGAAACACATTACGTTATTTTTGATGATGATATAGGTGATTTCGGTCAAGAGGTTGAAGCAAAGGGTTGCAAAATATTCAAATTCCGTGAACCCTCCGAGAATTACAGAGAATACTTCAAAGCTCTCAAGGAACTTATGTCAAAATATCCCTATACCGCAGTACACGCTCACACTATGTTCAGTATTGGTTGGGTTATGCTTGCGGCAAAACAAATGAAAATACCCGTAAGAGTTTCTCACGCACACTCAGCTCTTATTGACGGCAACGGTTTAGTTAAAACTGTTTACGAAAACGTTATGAGAAAACTTATTCTCTCCTGCTCTACGGACCTTGTTGCATGTGGTGAAAAGGCGGGTATAAGACTTTATGGTGAGAAAGCATATAGAAAACGCGGTAATCTTATACTTAACGGAATAGATACTAAAGCCTTTGCTTTTTCGGAATCAAAGCGCGATGAAATACGCAAAAAATTCAATATTGAACGAAGTTTTGTTTTAGGTCATACCGGTAGGTTGGCAGAGGTTAAAAACCAAGCATTTATATTAAAACTTATGCCTGGGATTTTAAAGCAAAGAGATAACGCGGTACTTATGCTTATAGGCGATGGGGACGACCGTCAGATGCTCGAAAGCACCGCAAAGGAACTTGGGGTCTATGACAAAGTAATCTTTGTCGGTAACGTAACCAATGTTCAGGATTATCTGAGTGCAATGGATGTTTTTGTGTTCCCATCTCTTTACGAGGGTCTTCCCTTGTCAATTCTTGAAGTACAGGCTAACGGACTTCCGTGTATTATTTCCGATACAGTTCCTCCCGACGTTTTCTTAACCGATCTCATCCATCCCCTGTCACTTAAAGACCCGGGAAGCGATTGGATCAATAAGATTTTATCCGTTAACCGCCAACCCGGTAAGGATTATTCGAACGAATTAAAATCATCAGGCTTTGATTTGGAAACCGCAATGGAAAAGGTGTACAGTATTTATGAAAATTAAAATTTTATTTTACATAGACACTTTAATAGGCGGCGGTGCCGAAAAGGTTTTAAGAAATCTTGTAAACTCAATGGATTACAATAAATTCGAAATCACCGTACAAACCACCTTCAAAGAGGATGTTTCTGAATATCTTAACGAACAAGTTAACTATAGATATTGTTACAAAACACAAAATTCTATATCCCGATTAGTTTTCAGAGCAGAAGCAGCTGCGGGTCTTGTTTATCCGCTACATATAAAAGATGATTACGATATTGAGGTAGCATACCTTGAAGCAGCATCCACTAAAATAATGTCAGGCTCAACCAACAAAAAGGCCAAAAAATTAGCCTGGGTGCATTGTGATTTAAAGAAAAATACAGATGACGCTACTGAATATGTTGAAAAAACAAAATCCTGGTACAAAAACTTCGACAAAGTCATTTGTGTCTCAAAAAGTGTCCACAAAAGTTATATGGAACTTTTCGGAAACACCCCTCCATCAGAAGTCGTTTATAACACGGTTGATGATAGCGAAATAGCAAAAAAAGCTATCTGCAAATTACCTTGTGAAATAAAAAAAGAAAAGCTTACACTCATAGCAGTCGGCAGGTTATCAACACCCAAAAACTACCCCAGACTTTTAAAATCAGTAAAAACACTTTTGAATGAAGACTTTGATTTTGAATTATGGATACTGGGCGAAGGGAAATTACGCTCGGAAATTGAAAATCTTATTAACGAGTATAATATTCAAGACCATGTGAAATTGCTTGGTTTCTACGATAATCCCTACCCATTTATCAAAACTGCCGACCTATCGGTATGTTCATCCGATTATGAAGGTTTAAGCACTTTTGTTACAGAAAGTCTCATTTTGGGAAAAGCTATTGTTACCACGGACTGCGGTGGTATGGACGAGCTTTTAGGCGAAAATGAATACGGCATTATCACGGAAAATAGCGACGATGCATTTACTGAAGGTTTACGAAAAATGCTCAGTAATCCTCAGTTACTCGATGAATACACTAAAAAAGCACAAGCACGCGGTCAACAGTTTTCAAAAGAAAAACTAACCAGCCAAACAGAAAACTTATTTTATAACACCTTGGGTATTTGATACCCGAACGGAGTATTATGGGAAAATCTATTTACTATATTCTTGTTGCTGCGACAATCTTACTAGGCTTAATATTATCGCAGAAAAAGGAATCACGAAAAACGTATGTTGTTGTTACGGCAATACTTCACGCTTTGGTCAGCGGACTCAGGTACAAATTCCTGACCGGTGACTTAATCCGCTATAATACGCTTTTTCAGGATTACAGATACTTCGGCTGGTTCAGTGAAGAGGTTTTTCAGGAAGGGCGAAATTTCGGCTTCCAATGGTTAATGAAATCAGTATGCCATATAACCGACGGTAATTTCCAAGTTTTTCTGTTCATAGTTGCTGTTATTGTTGAGGTTATTGTTGCAATTCTTATATACCGCTATTCCCCGTTACCTTGGCTTAGTTTCACAATGTGGAACTGCCTTGGTTTCTATGTATTCGGTTTCAGTGCCGTAAAGCAATCTCTTGCTATGGCAATTCTTATGCTCTCATACATCTGCATTATTGAGAAAAAGCCAAAACTATTCGTACTGTTTACGGCACTTGCCTCAACAATACACTTACCGGCATTGGCATTCTTCCCCGCATATCTTATTTCAAAACTTAGGTTGAATTTCAAAACAATCATAGGTTACATTGTTTCTGCAATTACAATTTTTGCTTTACGCGAACCCCTTGTTACGGCATTGCAGGATGCGTATTATGAGGATAAAGATTTCGCCGCCGACACTTTCCTTGGAACACGATTTATAATGATGTGTCTTATGCTTGTAATAGGCATTTTAATGAAGGGCTTCCAGGGCAAACACTTCTCATCCATATTTATGCTTATAGGTGTTGCAGCTATTTTCCAGATGTTCTGCGGTTACGATAACGTTTTCACAAGACTTGCGGATTATTACTTCCAGTTTGTTATTCTTTACATTCCTATGCTTTTTGTAGATTTCGAAGAAAATGCCTACCCCTTAAGAATGGGTCCAAAAATAATTTTTGACGAATCTATGACGAAAATGCTGATTGTCTTTCTGGTTGCTTTCGGCATATGGTTTTACAGCACAAGTGCTCTCGCGCCAATATCCTTTGCAACTGATGACTACACAAATTACCGCTTCTTCTGGGAGGTGGCACCGACACAATGAAATACAGCGTGATTATTCCGGCATATAATTGCGAGAAAACCATTGAAATCACTGTTAACAGTATTTTAAATTCGGGTCTTTCGGATTTTGAAATAATCATTGTAAACGACGGTTCGAAAGATGATACCGAATATGTTTGTGATAAGCTGGCAAAAGAACACCCCGAAATAGTTTGTGTCAATAAAGAAAACTCGGGCGTGTCCTCAACCCGTAATCGCGGTATCGATGAAGCCAAAGGCGAATATCTTCTGTTTATGGATGCAGATGATACCGTTGATGCAGACTCTTTGAAAGAGCCTTGTGAAAAAATATCGGAGAATAATCCTGATATGCTCATTTTCGGTCTCAGCTTTGATTACCTCAACGGTGATAAAACATACAGACGTGATGAATTAGTATACCCCGATGAAGGGCTTTTCACTCCGGAAAAGTGGGGTGGAATTTTCTTGGATTTGTTCAATCACAATTCTCTTTCCCCTGTCTGGAATAAAATTTATAAGGCGGAAATCATTAAGAAAAACAACATTTGCTTCAATAACAATGTTTTTCTTATGGAAGATTTTCTTTTTGTCCTCGATTGCTTAAAAGAAACTGAAACAATTTATCTTTGTAACAAAGTCATCTACCGTTATTATCAGCCTGAAGATGATACAAGAATATATTCCCGACTCAACCGTGTCACTGATATAAATTCTTATATTGAACCTTTCAGCAGGAGCACAGCGTGTTTAACCGCAAAGCTAAAAGAAAAATACAATTTCAGTTTTTCTCAGGGTGAAGAGGTTTTATTTTTGGTTTACAGTATGATTATTAATCAGAAAGCATATTATGCAGATGTTGATAATTTAAAAAAGCTGTCCCAAACAATAAAGACGGGTGAATTTTCAGATTATAAAACAACGGATGTTTTAATCTGTGACCTAAAAAACGAAAATTATAAAGAAATTATAAAAAGAAACAAAAAGACTCAAATACGACACAAAATTGCACTTAAAGTCAAAAAAAATGCAATATATCAAAAACTACGAGGCAATTAATTATGATAGATTTTGTTGTTTTGTGGGTGGACGGCAACGACCCTGCCTGGCAAAAAGAAAAGGTCCTATACTCCCCCAAAAAAACCGATGACAGTAACTCTGTCGGCAGATTCCGTGACTGGGGTCTTATGCCTTATTGGTTCAGAGCTATCGAGAAATTCACCCCTTGGGTTAGAAAAATTCATTTTGTAACCTGGGGTCATCTTCCCGAATTTCTTGATACTTCTAACCCTAAACTCAATATTGTTAAGCATTCGGATTTTATGCCCGAGGGGACCTTGCCAACATTCAGTTCTCACGCCCTTGAAGTGAATTTACATCGTATCCCCGATTTGGCGGAAAATTTTGTGTACTTCAATGACGATATGTTTATTCTTCGCCCAATGTCCGAGGAAGCTTTTTTTAAAAACGGTCTTCCCTGTACCTACGGCAGAGAAGTACCCCTGGCACTTGTGGGTGAAATCGGTATTTGGCAACACGCCGCCGTCAACAATATAGGCATTATAAATAAGCATTTTGATAAACGTACTCAATTTAATCTTTATAAGGATAAATATCTTAATAAGACCTACCGTAAGCAAGATAATGTGCGTTCTTTCCTTTTGTGGAAGCTCTTCCCCAACCTTTTTTACGGATTTGAAAACATCCATGGTCCCGGAGCTTATTGCAAAAAAACCTTTGAAGACGTGTGGAAAAAAGAGCCTGATATTTTAAAAGCCACATCATTCAATAAGTTCAGACAAAGCTCCGACCTTAATCAATGGGTTATGCTTTGGTGGCAAATTGCAAGCGGTAATTTTCACCCATATTGCACAGATAATGTCGTTGCTTGCGCAAATGAAAGCAATGTACCTAATATCGTGGATATTGTCGAAAACCAAAAACACGATATGATTTGCATAAACGATCCTGAAAAAGATGCAGATTTTGAGACACTTTCAGAAAAGGTTCGCAACTCATTCAAAAAAATACTTCCCGAAAAAAGCAGTTTTGAAAAATAAATATGAAAAAAAATATTATTTTTGTTTCGACCGCCCTTTGGATTGGCGGTATTGAATCGGCACTGGTTAATTTGCTGAACAGTATTGATTACTCTAAATTTAACGTAACCTTACTTATTACATACAATTATACCGATATGGCTCACCGTATTCCTAAAGAATGTAATCTTATTATCGCAGACAGGGATAAGCTTATATCATTCCGGAAGCCATATAAACATTCCCGACTTTTTCATCTTCTTGAAAAACCGCAGAATGCTTCAAGCTTCCGCCTTTTTATATGGAAAGTCCTTTGTTTTTTCTTCAAAGGTTTAGAAGCTAAACTTTATTCAAAATACATAAAAAAGCAAATGAAGTCCGAGCATTTTGACACGGCGGTAATATACAGCGATGTAGTTGCCGAAACGGCAGTACGTGGAATTTCGGCTGATAAATTCCTGATGTTTTACCATCACGGTGCAATGCGTAAGGTATATCACGATAAATACGGTTATAAAAAAAGCAGTAAAATTATTACCGTATCCCACTCACAGGCGGAAGCGTTGCGAGATTTTCGTCATCAATATAAAAATAAAATAATCGCAATCAACAACATCATAGATGTTGACGATATAAAAGAACGCAGTAAGGAAAATATTAATATTGAATTCCCTAAAGATAAATTCAATATTATTTCCTGCGGTCGACTTTCACCCGAAAAAGGTATGGACCTTGCTGTAGAAGCCTGCAAAATACTTGTTGATAGGAGCTGCACCAATTTCAAATGGTGGGTTGTGGGCGGTGGCCCTATTGAAAAGGATTTAGCAGAACAAATCAAACAATATAGAGTCGAAAACCATATTCAACTCTTAGGTATGCAGTCCAACCCATACCCGTATATTGCAAAAAGTGATTTGTTAGTCCAACCAAGCCGATTCGAAGGTCACAGTGTCGCAATAATGGAGGCGAAGATTTTAAAAATTCCCATTGTTGCTACAAAAGCGGCTGCCAAAGAACAAATTCAACATAGGGTGAACGGTGTGCTTTGTGATACAACCGCCGAATCCATTGCAAATGCAATAGAAAAAGTATTAACCGATAAAGAGTTGCTTAAAAAAATAACCGAAGCCATCGGCAAAGAAGATTTTTACAAACGCAACGAAGAAATATTAAAAAATCTTTATAACATTTTTTAACAGGAGAAATTATGGACAATTCAAACAATACTCAAAAATTTCAAACCGTAATTGAACCGAAGAACGGTTGGTTTGACCTACATCTTAAAGAGCTGTTACACTACAAGGATCTTATATTCCTCTTTGTGAAAAGAAACTTCGTTTCACAATACAAGCAAACAATATTAGGTCCGGTTTGGGCGATTGTTCAACCTCTTCTTACAACTGTTGTATTCACCCTTGTTTTTGGTAATATAGCGGGTCTTGCGGCTGACGGTGTACCCTCATTTATTTTCTATCTTTCGGGTACAATTCTGTGGACTTATTTTAATCAATGTCTTACTCAGACCGCTAACACCTTCGTTGCAAACCGTAACACCTTGGGTAAGGTTTATTTCCCTCGACTTGTAATGCCCATTTCAACTGTTATGTCCAATTTAATATCCTTGGCTATTCAGTTTGTATTTATGGTTGGCTTTCTTATTTTCTACACTGTAACCAACCAGGGCTGTCACCCCAATTTATACATATTGATGACACCGCTCATCATTTTACAGCTGGCACTTCTGAGTCTCGGTTGCGGAATTATTATTTCTGCGCTCACCACAAAATATCGTGACCTTGCAATGCTCGTTGGCTTCGGCACACAGTTATGGATGTACGCATCTCCCATTGCTTACGATATGAACAGTATGGCAGTATTTGCTCCCGGTGGTAAATATCACACGCTTATAATGCTCAACCCTATTACATCAATTGTAAACCTTTTCCGTTATGCGTATCTGGGGCTTGGTGAAATGGAGTGGGGTTTCTATGGTATAAGCTGGGCTATTACACTTATCGTGTTATTTATAGGTATATTACTCTTCAGCAAGGTTGAAAAAACCTTTATGGATACTGTCTGATTCGAGGTAAAAAACATGAATGATTTAGCAATAAAAATAGAAAACGTTTCAAAAGAGTATCGCCTCGGCACTATCGGTGGCGGTACCCTCCAGGGTGACTTGCAAACCCTTTGGGCAAAAATCCGACACAAGGAAGATCCCAACTCTAAAATAGGCGAAAGTGAAAAGGGGAAAAAGGGCGATAGATTTATGGCTCTTAACGGAGTCTCCTTTGAGGTAAAAAAGGGTGAAGCACTTGGTATTATCGGTCACAACGGTGCGGGTAAATCCACCCTTCTAAAGCTTCTTTGTCGCGTTACTGCACCCTCCGGTGGCAAAATATCCTATGACGGCAGAATTGCATCAATGCTTGAGGTTGGTACAGGCTTCCATCCTGAACTAACGGGTCGTGAAAATGTTTATATGAACGGCGCAATCCTCGGTATGACAAAATCCGAAATTGATAAAAAATTTGACGAAATTGTCAAATTTGCCGAAATGGAAAAATTTATTGATACCCCTGTTAAGCGTTATTCAAGCGGTATGTATGTTAAGCTTGCATTCTCCGTTGCTGCTCACCTTGACTCAGAAATTATGATTATGGACGAGGTTTTAGCCGTTGGTGATGTTAATTTTCAGCAAAAATGTCTTCAGAAAATGCGCAAGGTCGCAAAAGAAGAAGGAAGAACCGTTCTTTACGTAAGCCACAATATGGCAACAATCAAAACACTTTGTGACCGTTGCATTGTATTGAAAAAAGGACAAGTAGTTTTTAATGGAGATGTCGATGAAGCTATAAATGTTTATAGTAATGATTTCAATCTTTCTGCTAAAAAAGAATATGATTTTACACAAGGGAAAAGAATTGAAGGCATCACCAATGAATGTAAATTGCTTAAAGGATATTTAGAGAAAAGTGACATATCTTTAAAAGAAAATCTGAATTTTACCCTTGATATCACTTCTCATAAAAATGATAAAAATTTCTTACTAAGATACGTTATTTTTAACTCAACTGGCAATACCATAGGCACTGCATACTCAAAACTTTTTGATTTAAATGAAGGAAAAAACTCAGTTAAATTTACCTTTAAAACAGAAAATCTTGTTCCCGGGAAATATATGGTTGACATGGTGTTATGCCAATACAAAAATAATACACAAATTCGTCACGATATTGTTGTCCATGCGATGGCTTTTAATATTGAGGAAAGTGAAATCTATTATAATATGAAGTGGCTCCCTAGTGGTTGGGGAAGTATAAAGTTTGATGATTTAGAAGTAGGCGAGATAAAAAATGGATAAACCAAAAAGATTCTTAGAGTGTCAATTTCCGGTAACAATCTGCAACCTTGAGTGTCCTTATTGCTACATTATTCAAGAAAAACGAAGAAAAATGCAAAAAGCCGAGTTGAAATATTCACCTAAGCATATTGCGAAAGCATTGCGAAAAGAGCGCTTGGGTGGCGTGTGTTGGATTAACATCTGCGGTGCCGGTGAAACCCTCATACAAGACGAGGTCATTGAAATAATTCAACTTTTATTGGAAGAGGGACACTATCTTAATATCACAACTAATGGTACGCTCGATAAGCAGTTTGATTCTTTAATTGAAAAATGTGCAGATAATTTAAAACATTTACACATTGCATTTTCGTGGCATTTTATTGAATTAAAAAAGCGCAATCTAACTGATAGATTTTTCAATAATATTATTAAAATGAAAAATGCAGGTGCATCAATATTATTGCAAATAAACTTATGCGACGAATACATTCCTTACATTGACGAAATAAAAAAAACATCATTGGAAAAATTAGGTGCATATCCTCAAGTGGCACTTACACGGGATGAATCCTGTGTGCCTATGAAAATCTACTCTTCGCTATCCGATGAAGAGTATTATGATATAGGCAATACATTTAACTCTCCGCTATTCGACTTCACATTTAAAAATTTCAATGTAAAACGTAATGAATATTGCTATGCCGGAAAATGGTCAGGCATATTGAATCTCCAAACGGGTTGGCTTACCAAGTGCTATGCCAATGATGAAGGACAAAACATATTTGAAGATATCAATAAACCGATTAGGTTTTCTGAGGTAGGCAAAAATTGTCAACATAGTTATTGTGTCAATTCAAGTCATTTTATGTCTTTGGGTATTATTCCTGAAATAGAAACACCTACTTATGCTCAATTAAGAAATAGACCTGAAGCTCATTGGTATACCCCGGAAATGGAAAGTTTTTTAAATACAAAACTTAACGAAAGCAACAAAGAACACAGTAAGCTTTACATAGAACTTAAAGAACGATATAGAAAAATCCGACGCAAATTCAATGTATGAAAAGGTTTCGCAAATGAAAAGGAAAATAATATCCCTATTATGTAAGATTAGTTTTATAAAAAATTTTTTATACAAACTAACAAGCCGAAAACATTTTTTAGAAAAATACAGACCAATTTTTAAACAACACAAGAAAAACCCAAATATGGTTTTTCTTGTGTATACTCCCACACACGAAAATCTCGGTGACCACGCTATTGCTTTAGCTGAAATGAAATTATTAGATGATATGGGTATTCGTTATACTGAAATCACTATGCCTGAAATTCACAAATTAAAAGAATATGGTTTACTCAAATTATTCAATAATACAAAGGTTTTCATAAATGGTGGCGGTAATCTTGGAACCTTGTGGTTTAGCGTAGAAACAATGTTTCGCGATATTATGCTTGCCGCACCCAAGGCAAACATTTTGATCTTTCCAAGCACTATATATTATGAAGACACAGACTTTGGCAGAAAAGAATTTGAAAAATCAAAAAAGATTTACAATAGCCATAAAAGCTTGACCTTGTATGCTCGTGAAAACATTTCTTATGAAATAATGAAACAAGCATATAACAATGTAAAATTGGTTCCTGATATGGTTTTTTCTATAAACAAATGTAAACCAAATATCATTCGCGATGGTGCAATATTATGTCTGCGAAAAGATCTTGAAAAAGATTTAACTGAACATGAGGAATGTTTTATTTATAATCAAGTTAAACAAATTTTTGGCGATAAAATAACAACAACGGATATGTACATAGACCACTACATTTCTACATCCGAAAGAACCGTTGAGTTAGACAAAAAGTTTGAGCAATTCAGAAAATCCAAATTAGTTATAACCGATAGACTGCATTGTATGATTTTCTGTACTATTACGGGTACACCTTGTATTGTTGTTAACAGTAAAAGTCCCAAAATTATAGGTTGCTTTGAATGGGTCAAGGATTTTGAATACATCAAATTCGCAAACAACTTATCCGAAATCGCTGAATTATATAAATCAATTCCGCAAAAAGAGTTTTTGTATGATAACACTAAATTTATTCCATATTACGAATCTTTAAAAAATGATATCCTTAGTTTAATGAGTTGAGGTGAAAAAATGCCATTAATATCTGTTATAGTCCCTGTTTATAAAGTTGAACCATATTTATCAAGGTGCATTGACAGTATTCTTTCACAGACTTTTACTGACTTTGAGCTTATTCTTATAGATGATGGTTCACCTGATAATTGTGGTAGAATTTGCGATGAATATGCAAAACAAGATGCAAGAGTCTTTGTAATACACCAAGAAAACGGTGGTCTTTCTTCCGCAAGAAATGCAGGTATAGATTGGGCTTTCGAAAGCAGTAACAGCCAATGGCTTACCTTTATTGATAGCGATGATTGGATTCATCCCCATTATTTAGAGTTGCTACATTCTGCTGCAATTACTAATAATACCGATATCAGTGTTTGTGAATATACAGAAACTTCTGAATTTTATGATTTTGAATATTTCGACAATACATCTACACAAAAACTAAGTGCTGAAGATCTTTATGTTAACCATCACGTAACATCGGTTATTGCCTGTTGCAAATTATATAAAAAGAGTTGTTTTCAAAATATACGCTATCCCTTAGGAAAACTGCACGAGGATGAATTTACAACGTACAAAATTTTATTTGATACTCCCTTCGTTTCATACATAAACGAAATTTTATATTTTTACTACACAAACCCCAACAGCATTGTAAGGGGTAATTGGTCACCTAAAAGACTTGATGCAATTACAGCTTATGAAGAACAAATTGCATTTTTCCGAAAAAACGGATACAAGGATGTATTGATACATGTTGAACGAAAGCTTTTATGGTACATTGTTGCTCAAATTGAATTCACGGAAAAATCCGTTGTTTATAATTCATTTTATCCCGGATTAAAAAAGAAACTTAAATCGTGTATAAATGACTTCAAAAAAGATTTGAATTTATCTTTTGGTAATGGTTATGATTTTTATATTAAAGCATATCCAAAATTAACCAAAATCTATTGCCATATCATTTCATTACTTAAGAAGTTAAAAATCATAAGGAGATAATTATGCCTGAGATAAGTGTAATTGTACCCGTATATAAATGCGAACAATATCTTGAAGCTTGTGTTGACAGTATTTTAAATCAGACTTTTACTGATTTTGAAATTGTACTTGTTAATGATGGCTCGCCCGATAATAGTGGAAATTTATGCGACGAATTAGCCGAAAAATATAGCAAAATAGTAGTCCTGCATCAGGAAAATCAAGGGCAGGCTGCCGCACGTAACAACGGGGTAAAAATTGCCAATGGCGAATGGCTCCACTTTGTGGATAGTGATGACTCACTCCATCCACAGATGCTCGAAAGTCTTTATAATGCCGTTAGCAAAAGTAATGTTAAATTAGCAATGTGCTCTGCAATTCAGGGCGAAACAATCCCCGAAGATTTTAATTGCCATAAAAATGTAAAATTTGAAATATCTCAAATGACCGAAGATAATATTTTTAATCTTTGTGAGAATGAAAAATATTATTATTGGGTTGTGTGGGGTAAGCTCATTCATAAATCCATATATGAAAAGTACCCCCTTACCGAAGGTAGAATTTACGAGGACAATGCAATTGTCTGCAAATGGCTTCACGAAGCAGGAAAAATAGCCATATTTGATGAGAAATTGTATTTCTACTACACCAACACTTCCGGCACCACTAAAAAAGTTTTTAGTGCAAAACAACTTGATGTTTTGTGGGCATTCCGTGAGCAAATCGAGTTTTTTGACTCTTTGGGCTATGAAAAAATGCTATCACATTTATGCACCTATTATTTTGAAATAGCCGCTAATATGTACCACCGTGCAAAAACAGAGAATGCAAAAGAGCTTATACCTTTGATAAAAGAAAAAGAAAACGAAATTAAAACTCTTTATGCCTATTACATAAAGCTTGATGCAAAACAAAAGCTTTATTATTACGAAAGAACTAATAAGCCTATGTTTTATATTACAAGACTTAAAAAGAAGTTAGGATTATTAAAATGATAACTATCGTAGTCCCGGTTTACAAGGTTGAAAACTACCTTGTAAGATGTATTAACAGTATTTTAAACCAAACCTATACCAATTGGGAGCTTTTGCTCGTTGACGATGGCTCACCCGACAATTGCGGTAAAATGTGTGATGAATATGCCGAAAAAGATAACCGTATTTTTGTTATCCATCAAAAAAATGGTGGTCTTTCTGCCGCAAGAAACACGGGTCTCAATTGGTTTTATGAGCAAAACAGAAGTGATTACATAACCTTTGTGGATAGTGATGACTGGCTTCACCCTCAGTATCTTGAAATTTTAATGAACGGAATTACTGAAAATAACGTAAAAATATCTGTCTGTGATTTCAAGCAAGTCCTCAGTGAAACACCTCACGAAAACTACGATAATATTAATTTTGAACTGACCTCGCCCGAGGATTTTTTGGTTAATCATTTTTGGGAGTATAACTACGCATGGGGCAAAATCTATCATAAAAGTGTATTTGAAGATGTACGATATCCCGTCGGTAAAAATTTTGAGGATGTTTTTACTACATATAAAGTATTGCACAAATGCGAAAAAATAGCCTACGCAGAGCTTCAATTATATTACTATTTCCAAAATGAACAGGGTATTTCACATTCTCTATGGAAACCATCTGAATTAGTAATTCTTGATGCTATGCAAGAGCAAATGCAATTTTATAAAGAAAATGATCTCCAAAGAGCATATGAAAAAGAGTTTCAGCTTTTTGTAAATCACCACGCGTACCAGATTGTACGTATTAAAGCCAACAAAAACGATTTAAAGAAAAATAAGGCTACGTTAAAAGAAATACAAAAGGCTTTACGAAAACATTTAAAAGAAAACAAAGCCATATTTAATGTTCATAATATGACCTATTATTATGAAGCCGCATATCCTGTTACAATGAAGTTGTATACTCTCGGAAGTAAAATTAAAGGAATTATCACTAATAACACGTAAAAACTAAAAGAGAAATTATACGACGCAAACAAACTTATGTACGATGATTAGTTTCAAGAATATACCGGAGGTGTACTGTTATGAAAAAAATAGCTTTTTTTACAACTACATTTGTAGCAGGCGGGCTTGAAAAGTCCTTGTTGGAGCTTATAGATTTACTTGATCCTAACCAATATGAAATTACAGTTTTTTTACCAAATAATTGTGGAGCATGGACACATTTGCTTCAAGAAAAAGCAAATGTGGTTGTTTTAGAACACGAAAGCATCAAATTTTTAATAAAAAAGTATTTGAAGGATTTCGATCTAATCAGACTGCTAAAAGCCGTAATATTCAGAACTATAGCAGCAATACTATCGAGACATAACAATCCCAAAGAAGCAAAATATTACGTAAAAAGTATGACAGCATACCCCGAGCAATTCGATATTACAATTGTATATCAAATATTATATGAACAGGCTATTGCAAGCTGCCTGTTTCGGATAAATTCATCTAAAAAAGTTTTATGGGTTCATCAGGATGTTAATGAAATGAATCCGGACATTTACGATTGGTATGCTGATTTTGATAAAGTTTTTTGTGTTTCTAAAAGTTTAAAAACACAAATACAAACAATGTTTCCAAAGTTAAGCTTTAAAACAGACGTTTTTTACAACATCACAAATCCTGATAAAATAAAAAAAATGGCAGATGAGCATCCTCTGGAATTAAGTACTTGTAAAGAACAAGTTGTTTTGGTAACAGTAGGCAGACTTAGCAAGATAAAAGGGCAAGATAAAATCCCTCAAATAGCACGTCTACTTCTTGATAAAGGCTACAACTTTGTTTGGTATTTAATTGGGGAGGGATATTTAGAAACAGAACTTAAAGAAAAAATCGAACAACATAATTTAGCTGATAACGTTGTTTTGTGTGGAAGAAAAGACAACCCATATCCGTACATAAAAAATTGTGATATATATGTTCAAACCTCAAGAACAGAGGGTTGGTGCCTGACTGTAAGTGAGGCGAAAATTTTAAATAAACCTATTGTTACAACTGATGCAGGAGTAATAAGCGAACAGATAGAAAATGGAGTTAATGGTATAATTACCAAAAACGATTCTGCAGAAGAAATCTGTAACGCGATAGAGTCGCTTATAATAAATCCTAAATTGAGTCAATCCTTTATAGAAGCTTTAAAAAAAGATAATAGTGATGGTAACAAAAAAGAAATACAAAAACTATATAACTTGATAGGGTAATTTTTTGTGATACTCTTTTTTTACAAAAACTCTATGTGGCAAAGACATGCCAAAAACTTCTGTAATATTGCCTGTCTATAATGCAGAAAAACATCTGCATAAAAGTTCGAACTGTATTTTTAGCATAAACCTTCACTAATTTTAAATTGATTTTAGTTAATGGTGGTTCACGGGATAATAGTAGTGCTATTTGCGATGAATATCCCCTAAACGACAATCTATTAGTTTGTACTACTATTTTCTTAACGCTTCCGAGTTTCCCGTGCCCTCAGGTCAACGAAACAACTTGTTGCTTTTGATGCCATGGAAGAACAGTTAATGGTTTATAAAGAAAATCAAAAAGGCTAAAAAAACAAAGACAAATTCATCGTTCACAATATGACCTATTCTTAAGTCGAATTTTCCTGTTATGATGAATTTATATGCTCCCGCAAATAAAAAAACTAAATTATTGAGGAAATAAAAATGAGTATTCCTAAAGTAATTCATTACTGTTGGTTTGGGGGTAATCCCCTGCCAAAATCCGCGGAAAAATGCATTAAATCCTGGCAGAAATACTGCCCCGATTACGAAATAAAGCGTTGGGACGAAAGTAATTTTGACGTCAATTGCAACCCTTATTGCAAATTCTGCTACGAAAACCAAAAATGGGCTTTTCTTACAGATTACATTCGCCTTAAGGTGGTTTATGAAAACGGCGGTGTATATCTTGATACGGATGTTGAACTCCTTAAGCCAATTGATAAATTAATTAAAAGTGGTGCCTACATGGGGCTTCAGAATGAAACAGAAGTAGCAACGGGACTCGGCTTTGCAGGTAAAAAAGGGCACGCATTTATAGGTGAAAATATGCGTTATTACGAGGAAATTACCGATTTTTCACAGCTTCGTGCCTGCCCCATTATTACAACCGAATTACTTGTAGCCCACGGGCTAAAGCCGAATAACGGCAATATCCAAAAAGTTGCCGATATGACCATTTATCCACCCGAATATCTCTGCCCTAAAAATGAGCGCTCGGGACTTACCGAGAAAACCAAGAACACCTATTCCATACACCATTTTGATGCCTCCTGGTTTGAAAAATCCTGGAAAGAAAACCAATTAAAGCGTTGGCGAAAAGAAAAAATCAGGTATATTGTTCATATTCCTAACAGAATTCTAATGACTGTACTTGGTGATAAAAATTACGGTAAACTTAAAGCAATATTCAAAAGAGGTTAAAATATGGCACTTACTAAAGGCTTTATAACAGTAGCAACGGGTAAAGAACAATATTACGAGATTGCTCGAAATCTTTTGCGTTCGTATCGTTTCACGACCAAGGAGGTTCTTCCTTTTGCTCTATTGTGTGATGATGAAAACGACTACACAAAAGAGTTTGACGATGTACGCCTTTTCCCCGACCCCAAATGTGCATATCTTGATAAGCTTAATATGTTTGAGCTTCTGCCCTATGATATCAATATTTTTATAGACGCAGATTGTCTGTGCTTTGGCGACATCAACCGACTTTTTGATATTTTCGAAAACGCTGATGACTTTTGTTGCTACGGCAGAGTTCTCCCTCTTGATGATAAAACCGGTTGGTTCGAGTATGACAACCTGAACGAAGCTTTACAAAAGCAGATTGATTATGTAGTTGGGCTTCACGGCGGTATCTACTATATTCGTAAAACCGAAAAATCAAAAAAAGTTTTAGAAACCGCAAAAATCTTTTCTGAAAATTATTCAGATTACAAATTCAAAGGCAAAT
This sequence comes from Acutalibacteraceae bacterium, assembly GCA_045592665.1. Classification (GTDB taxonomy): domain Bacteria; phylum Bacillota; class Clostridia; order Oscillospirales; family Acutalibacteraceae; genus DTU089. Next base: position 16,094 of record JAZNVE010000058.1, on the reverse strand, counting down.
TTCAAAATCCCGGTGATGAGCCGGTTGTAGCTTTAAGTATGGCGGTAAATAAGTGCAAACCCATTCCACACGATTTTTCTTCAATTATATGCTGGTGGGAACACGAAAATTTATTTGACCTTGATATAACAAATAAAAAAGCATTCTGTAAACCTCTTAACACAAAAACGGATATTGTTCACTGGGGCACACGCTTTACAATGTCAATCCCCTATCTCAGGGAAAATTCGGCATTGATGCTAAACTTACAAAGCGCAGATCCAAAAGCAATTAAAAAATCCAACAAATACTACGACAAGCTACTCTTAAAGCAAAAAGTCAAACACTTTAAAGCAAGACTTCTTAACAAAATAAAAAGAACATTTAATAAAAAATAAAATTTCAGAAGAGGCTTCATATGACAAAAAACAATCTTGTTGAAAGACAGCACCACCTTGATTATCTCAGAGTATTTGCTTCAATAGCCATAATATTGCTTCATATATGTTGCCAGAATATGGAAATCGTTGAGCTGGCAGGACCCGAGTGGAATTTTTACAACGTCGGTAACTCACTAACAAGGTGGGGTGTACCGGTTTTTGTGATGATGAGCGGTGCTCTTTTCCTCCCGCGAGAAATTCCGACTAAAACACTGTATAAAAAATACATACTACGTATGGCAATAGCCTATGTTGTATGGGCTGCCTTTTATGCAATTACTGACCCAATCGGTAATCTGCTTTTCACAGAAGGCTATGTAATATCCTTTATGGAAATTATAGGTAATTTTATTTCGGGGGCTATTCACCTTTGGTTTTTACCCATGATTATAGGGCTTTATATGTGTATCCCACTTATAAAGCAATTGACAAAAAACGACAACTTAATCAAATATTTTTTACTGCTGTCATTTGTTTTCTGTTTTGTACAAACACAAAACGAATTAACTACAAACAACTTGATATCCGGTAACGCTCAATTGATTTTTGGAAACGTTAACACTGTTTTACGAAGCTTCAGTATGAATCTGGTTTCCGGATTTCCTGCATATTTTATTCTTGGCTTTTACCTCAATAAAACCGAAATAAACAAAAAGAAAAGATTCCTTATATATATTCTCGGTGTAATCGGATTTGTTCTGACAATCACACTTAATCTATTGGCTTCAAAAAATGCCGGCAAATCTTTGGAAGCCTTTTATACTCCAAACGCTCTAAACGTGCTTTTAATGTCAGTGGCTGTGTTTGTTTGGTTTAAATATAATGCAAAAGGCACTGCCAAACTCAACAAAATAATTATTAAGCTTTCAAAATACAGCTTCGGTGCATTCCTTGTACATATTTTTATTCTTCAGTCGTTAAAGGCTATTGGTATTCAAAGCACCAGCTTTCATCCTGTTTTATCCATTCCTGTGATTACAATTTTAACAACTTTTATATCCTATTTAATATCATTTATTTTAAATAAAATTCCGTTAATAAAGAAATATATAGTTTAAAATCCAACGCACTATGAAGGGTGATTAAAATGAGTTTTAGAAATAAACCCTGGTATTCCGACTATATGCGCGTAAGGGATAACAAAACCTTTTCGCTTTTTGCCTTTATAAAAGATTTTATTTTTTACCATAGAGTAAGATATATGGTCTATTTTCGCAGTGCACAAAAAGCCAAATTCAAACCATTAAAATTGTTTTATGAATATAAATTATTCCGACTTTCCAGAAAATACGGAATTGAAATTAAAACAAATACTAAAATCGGTGAAGGTTTTTGTATGATCCATCCCTATAACATTACCGTATCCCCTTTTGCTGTTTTAGGCAAAAATGTTAATATGTACAAGGGCTCCACAATAGGTAATAATACAGGTAATCCTGTTGGTGCTCCCGTAATAGGGGATTGCGTACAAATTGGTATAAATGCAACGGTTATCGGGGGTGTCACCGTGGGTAATGATGTTTTAATCGCATCCAACACACTTGTTACTAAAAATGTACCAAGCCATAGCGTGGTTATTGGTAACCCCTGCCGTATAATACCAAAAGAGAATGCAACCGGACAATTTATTTGGAATAAAATATAACCAAAACAATGATGTAATATAATTCTTTTGTGAGGTCTACATATGATTTTAAGCTTCATAGTACCTGTTTATAATACAGAAAAATATATAAAAACTTGTCTTGATTCGTTATTGGCACAGGATATTCCGACAACTGAATATGAAATTATTTGTGTGAATGATGGCTCAACTGATGATGGTTTAAGCATTCTTCTTGACTATCAAAAAAAATATGAAAACATACAAGTAATTGACCAACCGAATTCCGGTGTGTGCGTTGCCAGAAACAATGGCATTGACATCGCAAACGGTAAATATATTTGGTTTGTAGATGCCGATGATTTAATTTCACAGAACTGTTTAAAAGCTCTTTACGATAATTATCTGAATAAAAACTATGACAGAATTATAATCGGCAATTATCTGTTTGAAAACGACACGGATTTAGAGTCAGACAACTTGAAAACAAACACATCCTGGAAAGATAGTGTTGTCTGGCGTAATATTATGAAAAAACAATTTTTGACAGATAATAATCTTCATTTTTATCCGGGTCTGGTTTTTGGCGAAGATGCACTTTTTATGTTTGAGGTTTTTTTGAATAATGCTGAAACTATCGAAGCTGATAACACAGTTTACTATCACAGACAAGTAATGGGATCTGCATCAAATAATACGAGTGTTGAATTCTCTCTGACACGTGTTTACTCAACCTTAGAAGAAGCAAAAATTGTCCGGAAATATTATGAAGACAAAAACTGTCCATATCCTCAAGAAACCGCTAACCGACTTATGATATTCTTGTGGGGAGGCTTGGATGCTGTGGCACAAATGCCAACAACACAAGCAAAAACTTATTTAAAAGATTTAAAACTTTGTGGGCTTTATCCCTATAAAACGCCACCGGAATGTACCGTTACAAAATCTTATCAACTGGACCGTGATGATTTTATTGGTGTTTTTTTTGATTGGGTCTACACCCATATGCATCGCCCATGGGGCTTTCATTGTATGAGAGTTTTGAGAAAAATAATGAAAATGCGCAGCTCCAAAAAATAAAAGCAAGGAAACCAACGGCACTCAGATTATGAAATTAATGAGCTTTAACACGCTTTTTTGTACGAATTATTTCACTAAAAAAATAGATTTCGTAGCAATGGCGGATGTAATTAAAAAATGCGAACCTGACATTGTGGGTTTAAACGAAATGTACGGCAAAAGCGAAATGGCGGACTATGACTCGCAAACCGAAAAACTTGCCGAGTTATCGGGGCTTACATATTGTAAATTTGCCGAAGCCTGTACCCTTGAAGAAGGCACTTTCGGTAACGGTATTTTGTCAAAATTTCCTTTTTCAAGTGTTGAGGTAATACCAATACCCGAGGAAGATGTAAAAACAGGGACTCAACTTTATGAGCCCCGTTGCCTTTTAAAAGTAAGGTATGATAATGGTCTTACCGTTCTTATAACCCATTTTGGGTTAAATCGCGATGAGCATATTCACGCAGTTAATACGGTACTCGAAAATCTCGAAGACGAAAAATGTGTACTAATGGGCGACTTTAACGTTACACCCGACAACGCTATTTTGAAACCTATTCAGGAAAAATTAATTGACACCGCCATATACTTTGATAAACCATATTTGACTTTCCCGTCTACTAATCCTTATAAGAAAATTGACTATATTTTTGTAAGCAAGGATATTAAAGTTTTATCGGCAGATGTACCGCAAATTGCGGTATCCGACCACCTTCCTCATACGGTTGAAATTGAAATGTAAAATAATTTTGAAAAACTACAATTAATGCAAATTTTTATGAAAAAATATAAAAAAACACTTGCAAAATGCGTAATGATATGATATTATATCATTCGTTATCCGGGTGTGGCGCAGTTGGTAGCGCGCTTGACTGGGGGTCAAGAGGCCGTGAGTTCAAGTCTCGCCACTCGGACCAAAAATAAAAGATAGCTTTCGCTATCTTGTATTTTTTTGTTTTCTGATAGTTTTTGGCGAGACTTGAACGTAAAATCTGATATAACAAAAGACCTTGCGTTTATCCGCAAGGTCTTTACATTCCTTATCCTTCAGTTATTTCATAGAATACAACTGCATGGGGGTCGAGGGTTATATTTAATGTTATTTTACCATCAATAATCTCAACCTGAGTTTCGGTAGGTTCAAGCTTGGAGCATTCCGTGTATTTAGGATATAATTCGTTGAAATATATTTCTCGTGCTTTTTCGTCATTAAGTGTAACAGGGTTATCAATGGACGGATCATCGGGCGACCAAGCAAAACAATCATCGGTGATATTGTAAGTTTTACGGTCCTCAACCCACTCATCAAAGTAGTTACAATCGTCATTTATTACGTAAGCCGTCACGTTGACTTTCTTACCTTTAAATTGTGGAGCATTTATTTCAAAGGTCATCTCGGTACTCTTATCGTACTCAACATCGTTTTTGAAATTATATGCCATTATACGAAGCGTATTTTCATCTTCGTCAAAAGCGGAAACTGCGTCAACATCCGAACCTAAAATCAGACCTGACTTTGTTTTCTCGGTTGATAAAAGTTTATTACCGCCGAACTTTGCCGCATTCTTTGCTACATGGTAGCTTACAGTGGGATTGCCACCGAAGAATCCGTTTGAAAGGTAGGACCAAGCAGAGAAATAAGCAATATCATTATTAAACATCTGGGTAATAAGTCTTGCATCATAAGCTGCCTGATAAGTATATCCGCAAGTTCTTGTAAGCAATTCGCTACTGTCTCTTCCTGAGATATTTCCTTCAAGTATTCTTCCCTCGTCAACACCGTAAATCAGGTCATTAAGACCTACACTCTCGGCAGTTTCACGCAAATATTCGATACTTTCGGGGAGAGTTTTACCGTCGGTATAATCACCAGGCACGGAATCATAAAAGCTTGTAGCAAGGTAGCAAACCCTTGTACCTTTTTCACCTGTTTTATAGTTAGTGCCTTCACCGCAATGCTTAATAAACTCCGCTTCATCCCAAAGGCCCTCGGTAACGGTCATTGAATGAGCACCTACGAATACATTTTCACCAATGGAATCCTGTAATGCGGCAACGGAGTAGTCATACAATTTACAATAAGCTTCTGCAGATTTTTTAGGGTCGGCTTCTTCCTCGCCGTCAAAGAACCAAGCCTCATTCTCATACTCAGTCATTACACCGAAACGCCATGTAAGAACTTCTTCTTTGCCAAACTCTTTTACAAGCGCTTCGCCCATTGCGTATATATAATTATAATAGACATCATAATCATCGGGCGGATAGGGATTCATACCAAAACCATGCTCGGTAGTTGCGTTTTTTGAAAATTTAAGAGGCACATTACCTAATTTAAGCATGGGCTTTGCACCAATATTCAGAACACCCCTACAGTTATCAATAAGCAAGGTGAAATCGTAATCATCAAGAACCGTTTTATCGTTGGGGTCTTTAAAAAGGTCACGGGTTTCAGTACCGCCCGTACACTGCATAAACTGAATGTACTCTACAAATTCAAATATATCGTTTTCTTGATTTCTTTGTGCATTTGTAAAAGGATTACCCTCAATGGACCATGTATTTACATTGTTTACAACATTATGTAAAACTGCACCCTGTTGTGATGCATCCACTGTAAATACATATTTGTTGAAAATGCCACTCGCCGAAATTGCAAAAAAACTACCTACGGCAATAGCACACACAAGAACAACGCTAATTACCGCTATGCATATTTTCTTGCCCTTTTTCATTAAATCACCTTCATAACATAATTATATTATTATATTATCATCAAATTTTGTTTTTTTCAATATAAAACACCCTTCATACGAATAAAATATACGGACAAAATCTTTTTAGGAAGTAATGATTATGAATTTATTTTCTTTAACTCCCTCTACTATTTTATCAGTGATTCTGACTTTAGCGGTAATATTCGTAAACGGTTTAACCGATGCGCCAAACGCCGTTGCAACCTGTATAACCACAAGATGTATGAGTATGAAAAGTGCGGTAGTTATGTCTGCAATTTTTAATTTCGCGGGTGTTTTCGCAATGACGGTTATTAACCCCTCAATTACCGAAACCATATCAAATATGGTGTTTTTCGGTGATGATGAAACTGCCGCCTCGATAGCCCTTTGTGCCGCCCTTTTTTCAATTGTCCTGTGGGCGGTTTTAGCTTGGTATTTCGGTATTCCCACATCCGAAAGCCATGCCCTTATTGCGGCTCTTTCAGGTAGTGCCATAGCCATAAACGGTAGCCTTAAGGGTATTAACGGCAGTGAATGGATAAAGGCGATTTACGGGCTTTTTACGTCCTGCGTTGGTGGCTTTTTATTAGGCTTTATAATATGTAAATTTGTTCTTGTCATTTTCAAAAACATAAAACGAAGTAAGGGTGATTTGTTTTTTAAATACGCTCAGATTTTCGCCGCAGGAGCTATGAGCTTTATGCACGGGGCTCAGGACGGTCAGAAATTCATAGGTGTGTTACTTCTTTGCACAGGCACTATTAACGATACTACACACATATCCCCATTTATAATATTTCTTTGTTCAGGTGTGATGGCACTTGGTACTCTTTCAGGTGGTAAAAAAATAATAAAGCAAGTTGGTATGGATATGGTAAAATTAGAAAAATATCAGGGTTTCTCAGCTGATATGGCTGCCGCGCTTTCATTACTTTTAAGTACGGTTTTCGGTTTTCCTGTTTCCACAACCCACGCAAAAACCACCGCAATGATGGGTGCGGGTGCCGCTCGAAATAAACGCTCCGTTAATCCAATAGTTATAAAAGATATAGTTATGACCTGGATTTTAACCTTCCCCGGGTGCGGAATTTTAGGATTCATTGTGACTAAGGTGTTTCTAAGGGTGTTATGAAAACCTATTTATTCTAACAGTTGTGCACTATTTGTTTAAAGCATTAGTCAAAATTCTTGACAAAGAAAAATTTGTGGTATATAGTAAATTTAGAATATTGTAATGGTTACATTAAGAGGGTGATATTAATGAATGAAGTAAAAAAACAAAGTTCCATCGACCTTATTGTTGTTATAACGTTAGTCACAAGTTTCTTAGAAGTGGCGTATGGCTATTTTTACACAAAAACAAACAATAACGGATATGTTTTAATTTGGGAAGCCTTGGCATTTTTTGTGTTACAAGCTATGGTGCTTTTAATACTTAAACTAACCAAAGTTTTATCAAAACAAAGAAATCTTGATATATACATAGGCGTTGCAGGTCTCACACATTCCTTATTTATGGCACTTTTAGTTACTCAACGTGTAAGTGCAAATATCGAAACTACTTTCTTTGTTTTAGGTTTGTTCATTATAATTGATGTGATGTTACTTCTACTTTGGGAATTCATCTACAGACGAAACAGAAAAAAAGAACACAACACACCAAAAACATTTGGAAGAAAGCAAAGAATAACAACCGCTGTTCTTTCTTTTGTCGGGGCATTTTTAGTTATCTTTCTCGCTCGAATATTTGATCACAATATAATTATATTTGACGTTCTCATTTCGTTACTTAGTGTTACTTATACGGTTTTTGGCTATTTCCTTAAATCGAAAAAGACAACCAATGATACAAAACAAGCAGATTGTTAGCACCAATCACAAAAACTGCACCATCCCAATTGATGGTGCAGTTTCTTATTATAATTTAATTTTAGAGTTAATGTCCTTCATAACCTCGGGTGTGATTTTGATAACCTCGCGGTCGTATGAAAGAAGTCCGTTGCACTCGTCCTCAACGTCACTTACTTCGGTGTAAATAATAGCGGATAAGCCTTTTTCCTTAATACAACGAAGAATTCTGTTCTCGTAAAGGTTGCGGATTGCCTCGTCGAATTTTTCCTGGTCGAAGTATTTACGGTAACCGAAGAATTTCTTTTTATTGTAGCAGTGACCCTTTGCCTGAATTGAATAGCCACCAAATTCAGTAAGACCTATGGGACGTCTGTCGTCTTTATTATATTTGGGGAATGAGAAGGGTGTAAAGTAAATATGGAAACTGTTTACGTCACCTGCACCCTGGTCGGTCCAACCACTTGCGTGGTCAATAAGCCTTGTGGGGTCTTTTTCACGGTAGAATTCACAAGCCGCTTCACTTTCAAACTGACCCCAGGACTCGTTAAATGGAGTCCACAATGCCAATGAAGGAACATTATAAAGAAGGTCTATCATAGCCGCAGAATCATCGAAATATTCGTCCCTACCTGCGGGATCTTTACGGGCAAAAAAGCCGTAGTGGTTTTTACCGTCGGAAACTCTGCCAACGTGTTTGTTGTTGAAAAGCATACCTAAGAAAGGTAGTGTTCCGATAGCGAGGAAGTTGTATGCACCACCGCCGTTAATCATATCCTGCCAGACTATCATACCAAGTCTGTCGCAATGGTAATACCAACGCAAAGGCTCAATTTTAATATGCTTTCTTAAGGTGTTGAAGCCCAAGTCCTTCATAGTCTGAATATCATAAATGAGAGCATCATCGTGGGGTGCGGTGTACATACCGTCACTCCAATAACCCTGGTCAAGAAGACCGTTGAAGAAGTAGGGTTTATTGTTGAGCATAAAACGTGGTGTACCCTTTTCGTCCTCACCAACGCTGAATTTACGCATACCGAAGTAGCTTTCAATCTGGTCGTCCCCTGCTACGATTTTAAGGTCGTAAAGTTTGGGGTTTTCGGGACTCCAACATTCGTAATCAGTAAGTTTAATAACACCCTTACCGTTTTCAAGTTTACATCCCGCCATAACAACGCCCTTATCAAGAGCAATTGCCGCCATTTCTGCGTCGGGGTTACCGTTATAATTAACTTCAATACGAAGTTCATCGTAATCAATATCCGGTGTAAGTTTTATTGACTCAATGTAACTGTCGCAAACTTCTTCAATCCAAACGGTCTGCCAGATACCTGACTGAGGTGTGTACCAGATACCGCCACGTTTGAAAGTCTGTTTACCACGAGCCTGAGTACCGGTTTCAGTTGGGTCCTTAACCTCAAGGCGTAAGTCATTTTCACCATCCATAACAAAGGTGGTAATATCAAAAGTAAAGGGAAGATAACCGCCCTTATGCTCACCGACAACTTTACTGTTGAGTATTACTTTACATTCATAATCTACTGCTCCGAAATGTAAAAGCACACGGTGATTTGTTCTCTTGAAATCAAAGAAACGCTGATAATATAAAATATCGGTGGGTTCAACTAACTTTTCAACGCCACTGAGAATAGTCTCGGGGCTGAAAGGTACTATAATTTTACCCTGATATCCTGCGAATTTTTTGTACTCATCATAAATAGCGTAATTCCACTCACCGTTAAGGTTAATGAAACTGTCACGCTTTAACTGAGGTCTGGGATAATCATTTAAAGGTAAGTCTTTATTAAGGGTCTTACCCCATCTTGTAAGTAATCTTTCCATATACTACTCCTAAATAAAATACTATACATTTGTATGATATCATATGCACACTTTTTTTTCAAGAAATTTATTCCATAAAAATAGTCATTGACGAAACTGACAAAAAGTGGTATAATATGCAAAAATATTATAAAAGGTTGTGAAATAAATGCCTCATCTCAGTGATGCTCTTTATCAGCTTATGTCTATCATTATGTCATTAATGATGGCTTTGGGTATGGTTGGTACTCCTTCCACCGACGATACTCTCAAAAACATTGACCCTAATACAGTTCTTGATTTTGTTGTTTGCGGTGACCCCCAGGTTTCAAACTATATGCCCGCAAGAGAAGCTGCTCTTAACTCCTTCTCTCAGGACATCTTAAATTCTCAGCTTGAACTTGATGCATTCATCATTGCCGGTGACATTGCTGAAAACGGTTGCGCAGAAGAATTTGCAAGAGTTTATGATAACATCAATGGTTTCAATACAAGAAACTTCATTATGTGTGCCGGTAACCACGATATCCGTCTTCGTGAATATGACCAGAGCAAAGAACGTTTCCTCGGCTTTATGAATGACCTTAACAAAGGCGAAAATGTTCAGAGCGAATTACACTACAAATATATGATAGACGGTTACACATTCCTTGTAATGGGTTCTGATAAGGGTAATTTCGAAGATGCTTATATCAGCGATGCTCAGCTTCAGTGGCTCAACATCGAACTTAAGGAAGCTACCAAAACCGGTAGACCCGTATTCGTTATCTGTCACTATCCTCTTGCTGAGTCCCACGGTCTTCCCAACACATGGGGTTCTGCAAACAGTGATGATGTTTACGGTTCACTTCCCACATACGTTGCTCCCACAGACCCTGATTTAACAGGTTCTATCGGCGACCAGACAAACGAAGTTTACGAAATCCTCAACGATTATAAGAACGTATTCTTCATTACAGGTCACCTTCACACAGGTTTCGGTAAAAACACTTACCAGACTATCGACGAAGCAAACAACGTACAGGGTATCAACGTTCCCTCTGTTGGTATTGACAACAAAGACGGTTCTTACAACAACCCCGGTACAGCTCTTTTCGTTGAAGTTACTCCCACACAGGTTATCTTCTACGCAAGAGACTTCGCTGAAGGTAAATTCCTTACTGCTGACCAGTTCGAACAGGCAGTTATGGCATACGACCTTATCTGATTAAATCTATAATTACGGGACTGCTCCGAAAGGAACAGTCCCGCTTTTTTACCTCTCGCATATTATATTGCGGGAGGTGTTTTTTATTTTATGTACTCGGATATTATTACCCTCGGGTTATCGGTTCTGGGAATTATATTTTTATTAACAGTATTCATTTTAAGATTAACCGTATGGCAAAGTGAGAAAATAACTGTCGTCCTACCCCTTTATTATGAAAAAGATAAAATTTATTCTTCGGTTTATCGTATTTACTCGCTTTTTGAATTTTTAGGATTACATAAAAAATGCACCATAGTAATTGTCAACTACGGTGCATCTGAAGATTTTTATAATGATTTAATTAATTTTTACAAAAATTATAGTTTCATAAAAATCGTTGACTCCTGTGATTTACAGGATAAACTTTTTTAAAGAGTTGCGTACATTACGGCTTTGATTGTGTGCATTCTGTTTTCTGCTTCTTTGAATACTACTGAGCGTTCACTTTCAAATACTTCGTCAGTAACCTCCATAGCATCGCGGTTGAATTTTTCGCACATTTTCTTACCGATTTCGGTCTTTTTATCGTGGTACGAGGGAAGGCAATGCATAAATATTGCTTTCTCACCCGCATTATCCATAAGTGCCTTATTAACCTGATATGCACCTAAGTCGTTGATACGTTCTGCCCAAACGAGCTCGGGTTCACCCATTGAAACCCAGATATCAGTATAAATTACATCCGCATTTTTAGTTGCTTCCATGGGGTCTTCGATAAATGAAAGGGTTGCACCCGTTTCTGCTGCGATTTTTTTACACTCATCCACAAGTGCAGAATCAGGGAAATACTTTTCAGGAGCACAAGCGGTAAAATTAAGTCCCATCTTAGCACAACCAACCATAAGTGAGTTACCCATATTATATCTTGCGTCACCCATATAAACAAAGTTGATTCCTTTAAGATAGCCGAAATGCTCTTTTATTGTAAGGAAGTCCGCAAGTATCTGTGTGGGATGAAACTCGTTTGTAAGACCGTTCCACACAGGTACGGATGAGTATTTTGCAAGTTCTTCAACTACAACCTGACCGTGTCCGCGGTACTCGATACCATCAAACATTGAACATAAAACACGTGCAGTATCTGCTATACTTTCTTTTCTGCCAATCTGTGAAGCAGAGGGGTCAAGGTAAGTAACACCCATACCCAAATCCCTTGCGGCAACTTCAAAACTGCAACGGGTTCTTGTGCTTGTTTTTTCAAAAATAAGGGCAATATTTTTACCTTTGAGTGTATCGTGAGGAATACCGTTTTTCTTCTTAGCCTTAAGATCTGCGGCAAGATTTATAAGGTAATCCATTTCTTCGCCTGTATAATCCAATAACTTTAAAAAGTCGCGTCCTTTAAGATTCATTTTATATTTCCTCTCTCAATGCGTTTTTAATAATTCCAACGGCTTTTTCCAAATCCTCGAAAGAGATATTAAGAGGCGGAAGAAGCCTTAATTTATTCTTTGCTTTTATGGGAAGGACACCGTTTTCCTGACAGTATTTAAGAACTTCGTTTACATCCTTTTTGGTTTCAATACCCAACATCAAGCCTAAACCTGTTATACCAATAACTCCCTCGGCGTTGCCAAGTTCCTTTATAATATAATCGTGCTTTTCTTCAACTGATTTTAAGAATGCATCGTCAAGTCTTTTTATAATACTGTAAGCACCGGCACAGGAAACAGGGTTACCTCCAAATGTTGAACCGTGTGTACCGGGAGTGTAAACATTCTCAGTTTTCTCGAAGAACATTGTAGCACCCAAGGGTAAACCGCCACCAATACCTTTAGCCGTTGAAACAATATCGGGATTAATGCCATATTTCATATAGCCGTAAAGAGCACCTGTTCTGCCGTTACCGGTCTGAACTTCGTCAACAACAAGAAGTATATCTTCTTTTTCGCAGAGGGCTTTAACTTCTTCTACAAAGGCTTTATCCAACGGAACTACTCCGCCTTCACCCTGTACAACCTCAAACATAATTGCGGCGACTTTATTGTCATTAACAAGGTTTTTTATGCCCTCAATATCCCCTGCATCAGCATAAAGGAAACCATCGGTAAGAGGAAGAAAGTCCTTATGGAAACTTTCCTGACCCGTTGCGGCAAGAGTTGTAATTGTTCTGCCGTGGAAACTGTTGTTAAGAGTAATTATATTGTAATACTCCACGCCTTTTTTCTCTGCCGCATATTTTCTTGCGGCTTTAATGGCACACTCGTTCGCCTCGGCACCTGAATTTGAAAAGAAAACTTTTTTTGCTCCTGTTTTTTCACAAAGAATTTCTGCCAATTTAACACAGGGAGATGAATAATAAAGGTTGGATGTATGTTGGAGTGTAGTTAACTGTTCAGTAACCGCTTCAATCCACTCTTTATCACCTACGCCGAATACACTGACACCGATACCCGTACCCATATCAATATATTCCTTGTCTTGGTCATCATAAAGCTTACTGCCCTCACCACGTACAATTTCAATAGGGAAACGTGCATAAGTATTGGCAATATATTTTTTATCAAGTTCTTTGATACTCATTTAATCCATCCCCTTAACCATTGTACCTGCACCCTCGTTGGTGAGTAATTCCAAAAGTACCGCGTGAGGAACACGACCGTCAAGGATTGTAACACGTCTTACACCCTTTTCGATTGCCTCGATACAACACTCAACCTTGGGTATCATACCTCCGGAAATAACGCCCTCGCGGAAAAGCTGTCTTGCTTCCTCAGTATTTACTCTTTTAATTATTGAATCGGGGTCATTTACATCCCTTAAAATACCGGGAATATCGGTCATTGTAATAAGTCTTTCGGCGTGCATTGCACCGGCTATATATGATGCGGCAGTATCCGCATTTATATTGTAAACATTACCCTCACTGTCGCAACCTACGGTTGAAACAACGGGAATATACTGTTTTTCAATAAGGTCTAAAATGGGTTGAACATTTACATTTGTAATTTCACCAACGAAACCGAGTCTTTCGTCCTTGACCTTTGCTTCAATTAAGTGACCGTCAATACCCGATATACCTACCGCATTACCTCCGAATTCCCCTAAAAGATTAACAAGTTGCTTGTTAATTTTACCTGCAAGAACCATTTGCACAATTTCCGCAGTTTCTTTGTCTGTAACGCGAAGTCCGTCAACAAATTTACTTTCCTTACCTACTTTTTTAAGCATCTCGGAAATCTCGGGACCACCGCCGTGAACTAAAACGGGTTTAACACCAATAAGCCATAAAAGAACAATATCTTCCATAACCTGCATTTTAAGTTCTTCGCTTATCATTGCGTTGCCGCCGTATTTAACAACAACTATTTTATCGTGATATTTCTGTATGTACGGAAGAGCCTGTGTAAGGATTTCCGCGCGCTGATGGTTATTAATATTCATATTATCAAGTCCTGTAATCGCCATTTATTTTTACATATTCATAGGTTAAATCACAACCCCAAGCGGTTGAGGTGAATTCACCCGAATTAAGACCAACGTTTATTGTAATCTCTTTTTCCAAAAGGATTTCTTTGGCTATTTCTTCCGAAAATTCAATTCCCGAGCCATCTTTACAAACGGGAATTGTACCTTTTGAGGATGTAAATGAAACGTCAACCTTTGTAACATCCACATCTGCACCACTGTAACCGATAGCACAAAGTACTCTGCCCCAGTTAGCATCCGCACCAAACATAGCCGCTTTTGTAAGTGAAGAACAAATAACGCTTTTAGCAACTGTTTTTGCAGTAATTTCGTCCTTAGCACCTGTAACAACACATTCAAGAAGCTTTGTTGCACCCTCACCGTCACCCGCAATCATTCTGCAAAGGTGAACAGTAATAGTGTTGAGTGCTTTCATAAATGTATTAAATGCTTCACCCTCTGAGGCGATTTCTTCATTTCCTGCCATACCGTTTGCAAGTACACTGACCATATCATTTGTAGATGTATCACCGTCTACACTTACCATATTAAATGTACTCCGGATATCTTCAGAAAGTGCTTTTTGAAGCATTTCGGGAGCAATTGCAACGTCGGTTGTAATAAATACGAGCATAGTAGCCATATTGGGGTGAATCATACCCGAGCCCTTTGCTATACCGCCAATTTTACAAGTAACATCGCCGATTTCAAAGGAAAGAGCAACCTCCTTTTGCACCGTATCCGTTGTCATAATACCCTCTGCCGCATCCTGACTGTTATTACCGAGTGAAGCAACAAGTTTATCAATTGAATTTTTAATCGGTGTAATATCAAGAGGAAGACCAATAACACCCGTTGAAGCAACGATAATATCGTCTTCGCTTATATTAAGTGCATCCGCAGTGATTTTTGCCATTTCCTCCGCAACTTCAATACCGTTTGCGTTACAGGTATTAGCATTACCACTGTTACAGATAACCGCCTGAGCCTTACCGTTTAAAAGGTGAGCCTTTGTAACTGCAAGAGGTGCACCCTTAACAAGGTTTGTAGTATAAACCGCCGCCGCAGAAGCCTTAGTTTCACTGTAAATCAAAGCAAGGTCTTTTTTAGTTTTATTCTTTCTAATACCGCAATGAACACCACCTGCGGTAAATCCTTTTGCGGCACAAATACCGCCATTTATAAATTCCATATCTTACACCTCGAGTCCGTTTGTATCGTCATTTCCGAGTACGATATTAAGACATTCAACTGCGGCACCTGAAGCACCCTTACCTAAATTATCGTATCTTGCGGTAAGAATGAATCTATCCTCATTTCCGAAAACGGAAACTATCATACTATCCTTACCCGAAAGAAGTCCCGCGGAAATAAAACCGTTTTCACTTAAATCGTCACAATATGTAACAATGGGACCTGTATATTTATTTTTATAAACTTCTTTGATATCAGAAAGGCCGAAACCATCATTCAGATCGCTTTTAAATAAAGGCACTGTAACTTCCATACCCGAATAGAAATCACCTACAACGGGACAGAAAACAGGAGCATTATTAATCCCCGAAATCTTCACCATCTCTTTGAGATGCTTGTGATTCTGAGTAAGAGCATACTGTCTTGGTGCACCTAAAAGTTCGTCCGGTTCTTCTTCGTAATCGGCAATCATTTTTTTACCGCCACCACTGTAACCCGTAAGAGAAAAACAAGAAAGATTCTCAGTATTTTTAAGAATCCCTGCCTCTACCAGGGGGTATATAAGAGAAATAAAACCACTTGCGTGACAGCCGGGAACTGCTATACGCTTGGAGTTTTTGATTTTCTCACGATGTGAAAGGGAAAGTTCAGGAAAACCATAAGCCCAATCATCAAGTGTACGGTGAGCCGTAGAAGTGTCAATTACCACTGTATTTTCATTTTCAATTAATGAAACTGATTCCCTTGCCGCATCA
>JAZNVE010000057.1:0-19303 GCA_045592665.1 Acutalibacteraceae bacterium | reverse complement strand
CCCCGTTGTTCCCGTTAAGTCTTCAGGTCCCATACCCAAGGACAAAATGTTTGAATGTATGAATGTCATAAACTCAGTTACTGTTAAAGCGCCTGTTAAAATAGGTGATGTAGTTATTGAAAATATTCTCGGTTTAGGTGTTGACATTGTTGCAACGAACTGCGACTGCGGCAAATAAACCCCGAAAGGAAATTATATGAAACCCTATGAAATAGCTGCGGAGGTTAAACCCTCCGCAAGACAAGTTGAGTGGCAGAAAACCGAGTTTTACGGTTTTATAAACTTCGGTCTTCCTACGGTTGTAAACAGAGAATGGACTGACGGAAAAGTTAACCCTACTAATTTCTGTCCCGAGGAATTTAACGCGGAAGAATGGGTTGCTTTCTTTAAGGAAGCAGGGTTTAAGGGAATGGTGCTTAATGTTAAGCATCACGACGGATTCTGCTTGTGGTATTCCCATTATACTGATTACTCAGTTGAAAGTTCAGTGAATTGGGATGTTGAAACAAGGGATATTGTTGCTCTTTTGAGTGAAGAGTGTAAAAACCAAGGGATTAAATTCGGTATTGCCATATCACCCCTTGACCGTCACGAAGAGTCTTACGGAAAGGGCGAGGAATATAACAATTATTTTAAAGCACTTCTTCGCGAAGTTCTTACAAAATACGGTGATATTTTCTATGTTCGTTTTGACGGCGCTGCAGAGCCCGATAAAGATGGTAATGTACAGGAATATGACTGGCAGGGTTACTATGATGTTGTAAGAGAATGTCAACCTGACGCGGTTATTGCAATGGTTGGCCCCGATATCCGTTGGTACGGTAATGAATGGGGCGTTATACGCGAAAATGAGTGGAGTGTTGTGCCTGAAAGACACAGTATTTATCACGCATTCGAGCGTAGCAAAGAAGTTAAGAAAAAACGTTTCTTCCAAAAAGAAGAAAAATTCGAAAGAGACTTAGGTTCTCGTAAAGCCATCAAAAAAGAAAACAAGTTTATCTGGTATCCTTGCGAAGTGTGTATTTCAATGCGTGACAGATGGTATTATCACAAGGATGATGAATATACCGCAAAAACCAAGGACAAGCTTCAGAAAATATATCTTGAATCCGTAGGCAATAACTGTGGTCTTATGGTTGGTGTGCCACCCATGAAAAACGGTAAATTTGCTGAAATGGATTATCAGATTCTTAAGGCTTTCGGTGTGGATTTAAGAAGATCATATACATACAAGGTTTCTCAGATAGGTGAAATTACCGCAAGCAGTACTCTTTCACCCGAGTATGATGTCAAAAACCTTTTTGACGAGGACGAAACCAAAACCTGGCGTCCTGCAGCGGACGATACAGAACCCGAGCTTACTATAGCTCTCTCGCAAAAAGATATGTTTGATAAGTTTGTGATGATGGAAAATATCGTAAACGGTCAACATGTTGAGGGTTACGAATTGTATATTGACGAAGGAACGGGTAAATTTAAAAAGGTAGGCTCAGGCGGAGTTATAGGATATAAGAGAATACACAAAATTACTCCTGTTGAGGTTGTTCGTGTGAAGATAAAAATCACATCTTACAGGGGCAATCTTGAAATGCAATCGGTTGTAATGTATTAATATGAAAAGAATTGCAATCTACGGTGGCTCGTTTGACCCACCTCACAAGGGACATAAGCTACTTGCGAAAAATCTTGCAAAAAGCTGCGGCGCCGAAAAGGTTTTGATAATTCCAACGGCAATGTCACCTTTTAAAAATACCTCGGGTGCGTCGTCATCTCAAAGATATGAGATGTGTAAACTTGCTTTCAGTGACTCTCTTTTTGAGGTTAGTGATATCGAAATTAATCGGGGCGGTAAGAGCTATACGGTGGATACGGTAAATAAAGTTAAAGAGCTTTATCCCGAGAGTTCTTTGTATCTGTTTATGGGTGATGATATGTTTTTGTCATTTAATAAATGGTACAAACACGAGGAAATTGCCCGTATGTGCACACTTGTGTCGGCTTGCAGAACCCGGGAGCTTTCAAAACTTGAAAATATGAAAAGTTTTGCGCGTGATACGCTTGAGTTGGATGATGAAGGTGTGATTTTCTGTGAGAGCGTGCCGATTGAAATCAGTTCAACAATTATTCGTGAAAAAGTAAAAAGCGGTTGTTTTGAATATATTGAGAGTGATGTTGCCGAATATATAAAAGCAAAGGGGTTGTATTTATGAATAACGAGCAGTATAAAGAAATTCTCAAGAAACGGCTTAGTGAAAAGCGATATATTCATTCTTTAAATGTTGCCGATTCTGCGAAAGAGCTTGCGCTTATTTACGGTTGCGACCCCGAAAAGGCATATACTGTGGGACTTGTTCACGATTGTTGTAAGGACGAGCCCGCGGGACTTCAGTTATCGTACATACTTGGAAACAAAGTGGAGCTTACGGAGTATGAGTTGGATGCTCCCAAGCTTTACCACGCCATAAGCGGCAGAGTTTTTGCCGAAAAAGAATTTGGTATTACGGACGAGGATATGCTCAATGCCATAAGATACCATACAACAGGCAGAAAGGGTATGTCGCTACTTGAAAAAGTAGTTTTTATAGCGGATTTTATCAGTGCTGAGCGTGAGTATGATGGTGTTGATGTTATGCGCGAGAAGGCAAAACGCAGTCTTGATGAAGCAATTGTAGAGGGCCTCGGGTTTACTATAAAGGACCTTATAAACAGAAATCTTATAATACATCCCGACACGGTTTTAGCTTTTAATGATGCTATGTTCAATTTACAAAAGGAGAATAAACAATGATTCCCGATACAGTTAAAAAAATAGTCAAAGCCCTTGACGATAAAAAGGGTAACGATATTAAAGTTATAAAAATTGATGAACTTACCATTGTTGCAGATTACTTTGTTCTCGTAACGGGTAATTCAAATACTCATATCAGAGCCCTTGCGGATGAAGTTGAATTTCAACTTGAAGAAGCAGGACTCAGACCCAGCCACATCGAAGGCAGAGCCACAGGATGGGTTATTCTGGAGTATGAGGGTGTCGTAACTCACATTTTTACAGAGGAGTCAAGAAATTATTATAATCTTGAAAGACTTTGGGAAGATGCGGCAAAGGTTGATGTTGCAGATATTATAAATGAGTAATTCGTAATGCGTAACCTATTTAAATGCAAAATGCTAAATGCAGAATGCAGAATTATAGGGTGCTACGCACGGTATTATAATAATTTGATGGGTTGCTTTTTGTTATGAAAGACAATATAATAATGGGCAAAACAAGATTATTTGCAAAACGGATTATATATTTAGGTAAATATCTTGGAAATGAGAAAAAAGAATATGTTATTTCAAAACAAATTGTCAGATGTGGTACAAGTATAGGTGCAAATGTTTTCGAGGCACAGAACGGACAAACAAAAAATGATTTTGCAGCAAAAATGAATATAGCACTAAAAGAAGCCACAGAAACAATGTATTGGTTAATGTTGTTACACGATACGGACTATATAAATGATTTAGAGTATAAAAGTTTAAACGATGATTTGAATGATATCAGAAATATACTGATATCCATTTGCAAAACATCATACAAAAGTTTATAAAGCTGCGATAGCTTATAATAGCTAACCGCAGGTTCCGATAATTTTGCATTTTGCATTCTGCATTTTGCATTTTCTGAAAGGATAGGATTATAATGAAATACGATTTTTCAGCCGTTGAACAGAAATGGCAGAAAAAATGGGAAGACGAAGGCGTTTTCCACGCTCAGGATAACTCCGACAAACCTAAGTTCTATGGTCTTGTTGAGTTCCCTTATCCCAGCGGTGCGGGTATGCACGTTGGTCATATCAAAGCATATTCAGGTCTTGAGGTTATTTCCCGTAAAAGAAGAATGCAGGGTTATAACGTTCTTTTCCCCATTGGTTTTGATGCTTATGGTCTTCCTACTGAAAACTATGCTATAAAAACAGGTATTCATCCCCGTAAGGTTACGGATATGAATATTGAGAAATTCTCCTCACAGCTCAAAAAGGTTGGTTTCTCTTTTGACTGGACAAGAGTTGTTGATACAACTGAGGAAAGCTATTATAAATGGACACAGTGGATTTTCCTTAAGATGTTTGAAAACGGACTTGTTTTCCGTGATAAAACTCTTGTTAACTACTGCCCCTCTTGTAAGGTTGTTCTTTCAAACGAGGACTCTCAGGGTGGTAAGTGCGACATTTGTCACAGTGATATCGTACAGAAATCAAAGGATGTTTGGTACCTTCGTATCACAGAATATGCAGACAAACTTCTTCAGGGTCTTGATAAGGTGGATTATCTTCCTAATATTAAGCTTCAGCAGGTTAACTGGATTGGTAAATCAACAGGCGCATTCGTTAATTTTGAAATTGACGGTACAGGCGAAAAAATGAAGATTTACACAACCCGTCCCGATACACTTTTCGGCGTTACTTTTATGGTTATGGCACCCGAGCATCCTCTTATTGACAAATATGCCGACAAAATCGGTAATATGGCGGATATTGAGGCTTACAGAGCCGAGTGTGCGAAGAAAACAGAGTTCGAGAGAACACAACTTGTAAAAGACAAAACAGGTGTGCGTATTGAGGGCTTTGAGGCTATTAACCCCGTTAACGGCAAGAAAATTCCTATCTACATATCCGATTATGTTATGATGGGTTACGGTACAGGTGCTATTATGGCGGTACCTGCTCACGACCAACGTGACTACGAATTCGCAAAGAAATTCGGTATTGATATTATTGAAGTTATCAAGGGCGGCGACATCAACGTTGAAGCATACACCGGTGACGGTGAAATGGTTAACTCCGATTTCCTTAACGGTATGGTTAAGAAGGTTGACTCAATTGCTAAGATGGCAGAATTTCTTGAAGAAAAGGGTATAGGTGAAAAGGGTGTTCAGTATAAAATGAAGGACTGGGCATTTAACCGCCAGAGATATTGGGGCGAACCCATTCCCGTTGTTCATTGCGAAAAATGCGGTATTGTTCCCGTTCCTTACGAAGAACTTCCCTTAAAACTTCCTGAGGTAGATAACTTCCAGCCCGGTTCCGATGGTGAAAGTCCCCTTGCAAAAATTGACAGTTTCGTTAATTGCTCTTGCCCCAAATGCGGTGCACCTGCAAAACGCGAAACCGATACAATGCCTCAGTGGGCAGGTTCATCCTGGTACTTCCTTCGTTACATTGACCCCCATAATACAGAGGCTTTTGCAGATAAAGATAAACTCAAATACTGGGGTCCCATTGACTGGTATAATGGTGGTATGGAACACGTTACTCGTCACCTTATCTACTCGTGTTTCTGGCATAAATTGCTTTATGATATCGGTGAAGTTCCCTTTGATGAACCCTACGCAAAGAGAACTGCTCAGGGTCTTATTCTCGGTCCTGACGGCGAAAAAATGAGTAAGTCAAAGGGTAACGTTGTTGACCCCAACGAGGTTGTTGATGCTCTTGGTGCAGACGTTCTGCGTACTTATGTACTCTTTATGGGTGACTACGAAAAGGCAGCTCCCTGGAGCGAAAGTAGTGTTAAGGGTTGTAAACGTTTCATTGACAGAATCTGGAACCTTCTTGAAATCGCAAAAGATGGTGAGGATTACTCAAAAGAACTTGAAACCGCTTTCCACAAAACAATCAAGAAAGTTTCTGAAGATATTGAAAATATGAAGTTCAATACTGCTATTGCGGCACTTATGACACTTCTTAATGATATCTACGATACAGGTTCAATTACAAAGGGTGAACTTAAAACATTCGTTAAACTTCTTGACCCCTTTGCACCTCACGTTGCAGAAGAAATCTGGGCTGAACTTGGTGGCGAGGGCTTACTCGCAGTAGCACAGTGGCCCGAATATGATGAGGCAAAAACGGTTGACTCTACAATTGAAGTTCCCGTTCAGATTTGCGGTAAACTCAGAGCAACAATTACCATTGCTAAGGATTCAACTGCCGACGAAGCAATTGCAGCTGCAAAAGCGGACGCAAAGGTTCAGGAATTCATCGATGGTAAAAATATCATCAAAGAAATTTATGTTCCGGGCAAAATTATCAATATTGTTGCGAAATGAAATTGAAGTTTCGGTACAATACGTCGTTATTGTCGTGTTGTACCGAAAATCATTTTTTCATTGACAAACTTACAACATTGTGCTAAATTTGTTTGAGTTTTTATTTTGGTAAATGTGGTGATTGAATGACCAGAGATATGACTACGGGCAGTACTGTGAAAAATATTGTTAAATTCTGCCTGCCACTTATGTTTGGTAACTTGTTTCAACAACTTTACAATATGGCGGATGCAATTATTGTTGGTAAATGTGTAGGTAAGGAAGCTTTGTCGGCGGTAGGTGCAGTTGGTCCGTTAAACTTTCTTATTATAGGTTCGGTTATCGGTCTTTGCTCAGGGTTTGCAATACCTGTTGCTCAGCGTTTCGGTGCTCAGGACACACAGGGTTTAAAAAAATATGTGGCTAATATTATTTATACATCCGTGGTTATGGCGATTGTTATAACAGTCGGTGCAGTGCTTTTTACAAAACCGCTTCTTAATATACTCAACACCCCTGCTGAGATTTACGATGATGCATATAATTATATTGTAATAATATTTGCAGGTATCGGTGCGACTATGTTTTATAACCTGCTTGCAAGCATTGTGCGTTCTTTGGGTGACAGTAAGACACCGCTGTACTTTTTGTTGTTTTCATCGGTGCTTAATGTAAGTCTCGATCTTCTTCTTATTGAAGTTTTCAATATGGGTGTGCGCGGTGCATCGGTTGCTACGGTTATTTCGCAGCTTGTTTCGGGTATATTATGTTTTGTATACGTCAAGCGTAGCTTTCCCATTCTTCACGTTACAAAAGAAACTGCTAAACCGGACATTAAGTACATTTTTTCACTTCTTAAAAACGGACTCCCTATGGCATTGCAATTTTCTATAACTGCACTTGGTTCTGTTATGCTTCAGTCCAATATTAACGGTTTGGGAGCCGATGTTATAGCGGCGTTTACAATAGGTGCCAAGACCCAGCTTATGATAGTTCTTCCTGCTGAAACAATCGGTCTTACTATGGCTACATACTGTGGTCAGAACTTGGGCGCAAGAAAATATAACAGGATCAAAAAGGGTATCGGCAGTGGCTTTATTCTTGCGGCGGTTTATTCGATTCTTGGTGTTTTTGTTGCAAAGTTTTTCGGTCCGTACTTGTCGCTTTTGTTTGTGGAATCAAGCGAAACAACAGTTATTGCACTTGCTCAACAATATATAAATATGGGTAGTTATTTTTACCTTGTCTTGTCAGTACTCTTCTTGTTGCGTAACGCGATTCAGGGTCTTGGGTATAGTATAACGGCAATGATGACGGGTGTATTTGAACTTATCGCACGAGGTATCGGCGGATTTGTTTTTGTAAAACAGTTTGGTTATGATGCGGCTTGTCTCGTTAACCCGGGCGCGTGGATAGTGGCGGTTCTGTTCTTATTCCCTGCATTCTTTGTGGTGTTAAGTAGAGTGAAAAAAAGACTGAAAAAAACTTAAAAAGTTTTATGGGATGCTTTGTTTTTATGAGCATCCCTTTTCTTTTATGTACTTGATTTCCACAAGGGTTTGTGATAGTATTTATATTAGAAAAATATGAATTTTTATGGTGATGAAAATGAAGCTTAACGAAAATTATGTTTTAAAAACCGTTGCAGGGACCCCGGTTGTTGTGCCGGTCGGCGAAGCGGTAAACAATATTAAGGGTATGATTACTCTTAATGGTCCTGCAGAGCTTATATGGAAGGCACTTGAAAAGGGTAAGGATTACGAGGGAATTGTTTGTGAATTGAAGGCTGAATACGATGCTCCTGAGGATGTACTCAGAGCTGACCTTACGGCATTCCTCGAAAAATTGGAAAGCTATAATATTTTAGACAAATAATATGAAACAGATATCTATGGTGACTTTGCTTCCCTTTATTGAGGAGGCATTTCAAAAAAACACGACCTTTAAAATACCGATTACGGGTACCAGTATGAACCCGCTTCTGGTGGAGGGCAGGGACTATGTGCTTATCAAAAAGCCTGAGTTTCCTCTTGAAATCGGTGATGTGCCACTTTACAGAAGGGATAGTGGCGCCTTCGTTTTGCACAGAGTGGTAGGTAAAAATGAAAACGGTTATATTTTGAGTGGCGACAACCAATTTTTGTTAGAAAAAGATATCACAGACAAACACATAATAGGTGTTGTGTGCAGTATTTGTCGCGACGGAAAAATATTCGACGTTAATGATGCCGAATATTTGAAATATAAAAATAAATATGTGAAAAATATAAAAAGACGTTACCCTATCAGGCGGTTGCGTTATAGACTTTACAGGTTAAAAAATGGAAAATAAAAATACGGAAATTACAAATGACATACTCTCCACAGGTGCTTTGTTAATAAAAGCTATAAAAGGGCAACTTGACGGCGAAAACTATATCTTTCCGAAGAATACGGATTTTGGAAAAATCCACAAATTGGCGGAAAGACATAAGGTAACACCTTTGGTTGCGCCATCAGTTATTGCCTGTGAATTTGCACCGGATGAATATAAGAGTATATTCAAGAAGGAGCTTTTCAGATGTGCGGCACGACATGCGGCACAAGAACAGGAAGCAAAGGAATTAGCCGAAATTTTTGCACAGAACCAAATAAAGCATTGCTTTCTCAAGGGTACTAAAGTTTCACGCTATTACGATAACCCGGATATGCGTTTTATGCTTGATATGGACGTATTGGTTCAAAAGGATAAAGCCCCGAAAGCCGCAGAGCTTCTGGTTGAAAGAGGCTATAAATATGACAATTATGAAGATGATAAGGATGCAGGTTATGTAAAAAAACCTTTTTTGAATTTTGAACTTCATAAGGAGTTGAAATACGATTACGATAAGGGCTACGATTACTATAAGGGTGCTCTTGAAAGAATGGTTGCTGAGGAAAACGGTTATTCAATGAATATGACCGACGAAGACTTTTATGTTTATATTCTTTCTCATACTGCTCACCATTTTGAGTCTGCGGGAACGGGTATTAAAAGTATAGTTGACCATTATTATCTGAATAAAAAATTAAAACCTCTGTGTAATGCTGTGGTTTTACAAAAAGCCCTTGAAGAAACGGGACTCTTACAGTTCAGTAAATGTATGGACAGGCTTTCGGATTTTTGGTTTTCCGATGGTGAATATGATGAGGCTGTTAAAGAAGCAGCCGATTATATAATTTTAAGCGGAGTTTTCGGGAATCAGACCAATTATTATTTAAGCGGTATCATTAAAGGTGATTATTCCTCAAAAAAGTCCTCTTATTTTTTTGCAAGACTTTTTTTGCCGTATAAGCTTATGAAAAAAAGATATCCAATACTTAAAAAGCTTCCGGTTCTTTTGCCGTTTATGTGGCTTATAAGGTTCCTTGGAGCTATAAAAAACAGGGAAAAATACGCCAAAGAGGCAAGTGAGGTCAATTCAGTGGAGGCTTCTGCCAAAGAGCGACAGATTGAATTCCTGAAGCGAAACGGATTATAAAAAATTACAAAAAACTATTGTAGTTGAGTTTTTTTTATGATATTATAAAGTATATATGAAATAAAAAGGAGAATACAGATGGCATACGAAGAAAAAAGAACCCATGATGAGGATATTGGCTTAGCTCCCGTTCTCAAAATTTTACGCCAGGTTCTCAGTAAATGGTGGCTCGTTGTTGTTTTTGTTGTAATATTCTGTGTCAGCGGCTTTAGTATCGCAAAAATAACATATACAGAGCAATATACTTCAAAACTTATTTTGACTGTTTCTAATAAAGATAAAAATCTCAATGGTGCAAGTGCAGGCCAGACTACTTCAAGTGACGCTCAGGCTTCAGCCGTAATTGCTAACACCTTAAAGTACCTTATGCAGAGCGGTGACGGATTTATTACCGCCGTGCAGAATAATGTTAAGGCACAAACAGGCGAGGTTTATGAAAAAGACCAGCTCCGTGGAATGATGAGCATCGAATACGTTGAAGATTCAATGATTGTTAATATCAATGTTACTTCAACCGATAAAGAGCTTGCTTACATAGTTGCAACTTCTATTGAAAGTGCTTACCACACTATCGTTAATGATGAAAACTTCCCCACAGCACACATTGCCGTTGCGGATAGCGCAACAAAAGCAAAACTTGAGGCGGACTCATCAATGGTGCTTTATACCGGGGCAGGTTTAATTATTGGTGCGGCTCTTGCTATAATCATTATCCTTATTACTGCAAAAATCCAGAATAAATTGCTCTCAACTGAAGATATTAAGAATAACTTCAGTAATATTGATATTATTGCTACGGTTTCAAATATCAAAGGCAAGAAAAAGAGTGACCGTACACGTCGTCTTCTCATTACTGACAGAAACGTTGGTCTTCCCTTTATTGAAACATTCAAACTTATTAGAACTAAGTTTGAAAACGCAAAACTGAAAAAGGGTTATTCAGTATTTGCTGTTACAAGTTCAACTGAAAGTGAAGGTAAAACTACCTGTTCAACAAATATTGCACTTTCTCTTGCAAAGAGCGGTAAATCTGTTCTCCTTATTGATGCCGATCTCAGAAAACCTGCAGTTTGCAAAACCTTGGGTATCAATATCGAAGGCGAAAAAGGCATTTATGATATCGTGAACGGTGTTAAATCTTTCGAGGATTCGGTTAAATATATTGAAAAATATAATCTCTATCTTCTTGTTTCTTCATCAGCTGTTGCAGACCCTTCCGAAACTCTTGCTTCAGAGGTTACTGCGCAGATTATTGCAGAAGCTAAAAAGAATTTTGATTATGTTATTGTTGACTGTCCCCCTGCAGGCGTTGTTGCTGATGCGGCTATTGTTGCTAACTACACTGATACAATCGTGTTTGTTACTGCAGAAGAAAGAGTTGCTATTCCCCAGATTGAGTACGCTTTGAGTGACATTATGACTACTAAGGCAGATATTATGGGTTGTATCTACAACCGTGCAGGTACAGGTACTCTTAAGGTTGCTACTGAAAAAGCAGGTGGCTATTTCTCTAACCGTTACGGCGGATACTATGGCTCATCCTACTATTACGGAAGCAGACACCACAAAAAGAAAAGATAAATAAAAAATGACCCTGTTTACCATTGGTGAACAGGGTTTTGATAACTTTAAGGTGAATTTATGGATTTTTATGAAAATAAAGTTGAGGCGGAACGTGCTGTATTAATTTCTGTTGATACAGGCGAATTTGATGTAGACTCCTCCTTGGCGGAGCTTACGGAGCTTGCTAAAACTGCGGGGGCAGAGGTTATCTGCGAAATGACACAAAAACGCGAAGCGCCCGAGGCAGGAACCTATCTCGGTAGGGGGAAGCTTGAAGAGCTTTCGGATTTTTGTGAAAAAGAAAAGCCCGACCTGGTTATTGTTGATGGGGAATTATCACCGGCTCAGCAAAAGAATATAGAAACTGTAACAGATGTGCGTGTTATTGACCGTACAACACTTATACTTGATATTTTCGCTCAACGTGCACTTTCGGGGGAGGGTAAATTACAGGTTGAGCTTGCTCAATTAAAATATGCTTTACCACGCCTGGGTGGCAAGGGCATATCGATGTCAAGGCTTGGTGGCGGTATCGGTACAAGGGGACCCGGTGAAACAAAGCTTGAAACGGACCGACGTCACATAAGGCGAAGGATTTCGGCATTGACCGAGGATTTGAAAGCACTTGAAGAAAGGCGTACCCGTCATAGAGAAAGACGTAAGAAGGACGGAGTTGTTACCGTTGCCCTTGTGGGTTATACCAATGCAGGTAAATCCACCCTTATGAACACCCTTACTGATGCGGGAGTGCTTGCGGAAAACAAATTGTTTGCAACCCTTGACCCCACAGCGAGAGCGTTGACATTGCCTGACGGGAATCAGGTTTTGCTTATAGATACTGTCGGTTTTATAAGGCGACTTCCCCATAAGCTTGTTGAGGCATTTAAATCGACGCTTGATGAAGCTGTAAATGCTAATGTTATACTGAATATATGTGATGCATCAAGCGAAGAGTGCATCGAGCATTACAGAGTTACGAATGAGCTTCTTGAAGAATTGGGGTGCGCAGATAAACCTATAATTACTGTCCTTAATAAATGCGATTTAGCAAATGATATTTTGATTCCCTTAGTGGGCAATACAGTAAGAGTTTCAGCAAAAACGGGAGAGGGTCTTCCCGAACTTCTTGAAAAAATTGCCACCGCGTTGCCTCCCACAAGAAAACGTGTTAAAATACTTTTACCCTTTTCAATGGGTGGTGCGGGTGCCGAGCTTCGTAAAACGGGCGTAGTCCATTCGGAGGAGTATACCGCCGACGGACTTTTACTGGATATTACGGCAGAAATATTTGTACTCGAGAAGTATGAACAATATATATTATAAAAATTACCCCAACCTATTTTGAGGTTGGGGTAATTTATTATCTTACACTAAATAGAAGCTCACCGTACGAAGGGTAGCACCAATGCTCGGATGAGCAAAGGCTTTCCATTTCGTCAACGGATTCTCTTAATGTATTCATAAGAGGTATTATGCGGTTTTTATAGAACATTGCTGCGGCGTCACTTTCATTAATGGCTTTAACTTCCTTTGAAAGCGCTTCCAATTCTGCAACATCATTAAATGATTTTGAAGAAAGCTCCGAAAGCTTTTTAACAAGCGTTTCTTCGTAGGATGTATCAACAAAATCGCCTACCTGACGTTTCGCTATCACAGTATCCGCAAGCTCGTGAATGTTACGGCTAACACAGGGGAGAATGTCTTTTTTAGCCATATCTATCATTGTAAGAACTTCGATGTTAAGGTATTTGCAGTATTTTTCGTTTTTGATTTCATAGTGAGCTTTGATTTCTGCCTCGCTGTATACCTTGTGGCGTTTGTAAAGCTCAACGTTTTTATCGTGGAGCATATAGGGTAAGCAGTCGGGAGTTGTGCGTAAATTAAGAAGACCTCTTTTTTCTGCTTCTTTAACCCACGCATCATCGTAACCGTTACCGTTGAAAATTATACGCTTGTGGTTTTTAATTACTCTCTTAATAAGTGCGTGTAAAGCACTTTCAAAATCAGTTGTGTTCTCAAGTTCGTCTGCAAACTGTGAAAGAATATCTGCAACGGCTGTATTGAGTGTGGTGTTAGGACCTGCTACGGAAGCGGATGAGCCCAACATACGGAACTCAAATTTGTTACCTGTAAAAGCAAAGGGCGAGGTTCTGTTTCTGTCGGTAGTGTCCTTGGGGAAACGGGGAAGTACGTGAACACCGACTTTGAGAACTTCTTTCTCTTTATTGTCGTAATCTTCGTCTTTCTCGATGGATTCGAGAATAGCGGTGAGTTCCTCACCTAAGAACATTGAAACAATTGCGGGTGGTGCCTCCTGAGCACCGAGACGGTGGTCGTTACCTGCAGATGCAATAGAAATTCTCAATAAATCCTGATAATCGTCTACAGCTTTTATAACTGCACAAAGGAATAAAAGGAACTGAGCATTTTCAGCGGGAGTTTCACCGGGCTCGAGAAGGTTTATGTTTGTGTTCGTGGAAATGGACCAGTTGTTGTGTTTACCGCTACCGTTAACACCTGCAAAAGGCTTTTCGTGAAGCAGACAAATCATACCGTGCTTCTTTGCACATTTTTGCATAGTTTCCATTGTTATCTGGTTGTGGTCAGTGGCAATGTTAGTAGTGGTGAAAATTGGGGCTAATTCGTGCTGAGCGGGAGCTGCCTCGTTATGCTCGGTTTTAGCAAGAACACCCAATCTCCATAATTCCTCGTCAAGGTCCTTCATAAAGGCTTGTACACGTGGCTTTATAGCACCGAAGTAGTGGTCATCAAGCTCCTGTCCCTTAGGGGGCATTGCACCAAAAAGGGTTCTTCCTGTGTAAACAAGGTCCTTTCTCTTGTTGAAAACATTGCTGTCAACAAGGAAGTATTCCTGCTCGGGACCGACGGTAGTTTTTACGGAAACCACTTCATCGTGCCCGAATAGCTTAAGTATACGCAAGGTTTGCTTATTAATTGCCTCCATTGACCTGAGCAGCGGAGTCTTTTTGTCAAGAGCCTCGCCACCATAGGAACAGAAAGCAGTGGGAATACAAAGCACACCGTCTTTGATAAAAGCAAAAGAGGTGGGGTCCCACGCGGTATAGCCTCTTGCTTCAAAGGTGGCTCTGAGACCTCCGGATGGAAATGAAGAAGCATCGGGTTCGCCCTGTATAAGCTCTTTGCCAGAAAATTCCATTATAACTCTGCCGTCTTTTTTGGAAGTAATAAAACTATCGTGTTTTTCGGCGGTGATACCAGTAAGAGGTTGGAACCAGTGCGTGTAGTGAGTAGCACCTTTTTCAATAGCCCAGTCCTTCATTGCGTTTGCTATAATATTAGCAACGTCAATATTAAGTCTGTGACCTGTTTCGAGGGTGCGTTCAAGCTCTTTGAAAGCCTCCTCAGGAAGGCGTTCTTTCATTACTTTTTCAGAGAAAACGTCGCAACCGAAGTAATCTGTTATAGTCATAAATCAATCAACCTTTATTTTATTAATTCACCTAAGAATCCTGCACCGATACCCAATACTGCGGAAATAACAATCAGGATTATGGGATGTATTTTCTTTTTGAATATAAGGACAATTCCTATTACGGCAATTACCAATGAAATCGCCATATTGTAGAAGTTTATATTTGCTAAAGCAAAACCATCGGGAAAGAAAACCGTTGAACCGATATTTAAAACCGCGGCTGCTATAAGACCGATAACCGTGGGACGTAAACCCGTCATACACCCCTGTACAGTTTTACTTTCCTGAAACTTTTTATAAACCTTAGCAACAATAAGAATAACTATAAACGAGGGGAGTACCACGCCCAAAGTAGCAACTGCCGCACCTAAGAAACCACCGGGAAGATTTAATAAATCCCTGCCTCGTTCCATACCGACGTATGTCGCAATATTTATGGCGAAGGGTCCGGGGGTACTTTCACTTACGGCTATGAAGTTTACTATGGCTTCTTCCGAAAGCCATTCATTTTTAATAACCGCATCCTGTATAAGAGGGAGCATTGCGTAGCCCCCACCGAATGTGAAAAGACCTATTCTGAAAAATGTTAAGAAAAGTTCGAGGAATTCAAGAATTATTTCTGACATACTTCTTTACCTCGCTTTCTCATAATTGCGGAATAAATAAGACCAACCAATGCACAAGCGATAATAACGAAGATAATATTAACGTTGGTGAAAGCGGATATTAAGAAAGCTACACCCATGAGAATGTAACTGAAAAGACCCTTGGGGCATTTTTTGTACATTGATACAAGAGCTTTTATAACGAGGGCGAGTACACCTGCACGAATGCCCATAAAAGCGTATTTGACCGCTCTGTATTCGCTGAATTCTTTAAGCACAAGGGAAACAAGCGAAATGATTACGAACGAGGGCAACACCACACCAAAGGTGGCGCAGAATGCACCAAAAAATCCTGCCACCTTGTAGCCGACGAAGGTTGCGGAGTTTATGGCAATAGGACCGGGGGTGCTTTCCGCAATAGCGAAAATATCAAGTATTTCTTCACCTTTTAGCCATTTGTGTTTATCGCAGATTTCTTTCTCAATAATGGGTATCATAGCGTAACCGCCACCAAAGGTAAATGCACCGATTTTTAAGAAAGTCACAAACAGAATCAAGGCATTTTTGATTTTGTTTTTCAAAAAAACACCTCTTCAGGACATAATAATACAAAATAATAATACAATATGTGTTAAATTATAAGAATAAATTAATTTTTTGTCAATGTACAATAAGGCATATTCCGAGCATAACTCTCGACATTTTTTGTTACTTATGGTATAATAATCAGGTATTTGACCGGTAGGATGGTGCTATATGAATTTTGATGATGCAAAGATACGTGTTGAGGAATTAACCCGAATCCTTAACGAATGTATTGAAAAATATTATATGGGAAACGAAAGTGATGTTTCTGATTATGATTACGATATGATGATGCGAGAGCTTTCGTCACTTGAAGAAAAATATCCGGAGCTTTTGTCGGAGGCTTCACCCACTCACAGGGTCGGTGGCAGAAGTGACAATACTTTTGAGGAGGTAGTCCACACCGTAAGGATGGAAAGTCTGCAGGATGCTTTCTCTGACGAGGAATTATATGCTTTTGATACAAGGGTAAAAAAGGTTTTTCCTGATGCACAATACGTGGTTGAGCCTAAAATTGATGGTCTTTCCTGCTCTTTAGAGTATCGTGATGGTGTGTTAGTAAGAGCCTCTACCCGTGGTGACGGTAATGTGGGTGAGGATGTTACTGCCAACGTTAAAACTATACGCTCCGTACCCCTTAAGCTTAAAGCAGATATTCCCTTTATTGAGGTAAGGGGCGAGGTGTATATGTCACATGCCTCATTTGATGAGCTTGTGGCACTTCAGGAATTGAATGAGGAAAAAACCTTTAAAAATCCCCGTAATGCTGCATCGGGTTCATTAAGACAGAAAAACCCGAAAATTACCGCATCCAGAAAGCTTGATATTTTTATTTTCAATATTCAACAAAAAGAGGGCGGAAAAGACCTTCATAGTCACTACGAATCCTTAGAGTATCTTAAGGAATTGGGCTTTAGTGTTATTGACGGCTATGCCCTTTGTGACTCTATGGATGAGTGTATTGAAAGAATAAAAAATATAGGCGATAATAGGGGTAAGCTCAGCTTTGATATTGACGGTGCTGTTATTAAAACCAACGATTTTTCAATGCGTGAGGAGTTGGGAAGCACCGCGAAATTTCCTAAATGGGCAGTTGCATTTAAATATCCGCCCGAGGAAAAGCCAACTAAGCTTTTAGATATTGATATTCAGGTAGGAAGGACGGGTGTTCTTACACCTACGGCGGTTTTTGAACCCGTAATTTTGGCGGGTACTACCGTTTCAAGAGCAACTTTACACAATGCGGATTTTATTGCAGAGAAAAATATCGCAATAGGTGACACAATAATTGTTCGTAAAGCGGGGGATATTATACCCGAGGTCCTTTCTGTTTCAGAACATAATGGTGAAAACCCCGAGTACACATACCCTAATAAATGCCCCGCTTGTGACAGTGAGGTTGTTCGCGAGGATGGGGAAGCGGCAATACGTTGTGTGAATCCCCATTGTCCTGCTCAGCTTCTTCGTAAATTGATTCATTTTTGTTCTCGTGATGCGATGGATATAGAAGGCCTTGGCTCCGCAGTGCTTGAACAGCTTGTAGGTGAAAAGCTTGTAAGCTGTGCATCGGACATTTACAAGCTCAATCCTATGGATTTGGTTTCACTTGAGAGAATGGGTGAGAAAAGTGCGTTTAACTTGCTTGATGCTATTGAAAAATCCAAGAGTAACGACCTTTACAAGTTGATTTTTGCCCTTGGTATTCACCATATTGGTCTTAAAGCAGCGAAATTACTTGCCAATAATTTCGATACTATGGATGCTCTTCTTGAAGCAACTAAAGAGGATATCACAGCTATCGAGGGTATGGGCGAAGTAATGGCGGATACTCTTGTTAAAACTCTTTCACTTCCTGAGAGTCGTGAACTTATAGATGAACTTAAGAACCTTGGTCTTAATATGAAAAACCTTATTGAAAAAGCGGATAACCGTTTTGAGGGAATGACCTTTGTTCTTACGGGTACTCTTTCAAAATACGGAAGACGTGAGGCGCAGGAGATTATTGAGAAATTCGGAGGTAAGGCATCCGGCTCCGTTTCTAAAAAAACAAGTATCGTTTTAGCGGGTGAGGATGCTGGAAGTAAACTGAGAAAAGCCGCAGAATTGGGAATAAAAGTCATAAATGAAGAAGAATTTGAACAATTGATAAAATAAATGTTTCAAAATTTATGCATTACTCCAATAGAAATCGACGGTGGATTAATATAAAATATAAATATATTCAAAGTTCAAAGGGGAGTTAATATGCCTACAACAAACATTATGAAAATAAAAACAAAGCGAAATAACCTTTATCTTCGTGTTGCTAAGGGTCATTTTGCTACAAGTTATACACATAGTAACTACTATATCGACGTTGCCGCCCAGAAATCCCGTTATTCCGAAGCAAAAGCGGTAGCTCAGGAGCTTTGCTCAGCTTATAATTATAACACCACAATTGTTGACACAATCATCTGCCTTGACGGTATGGAGGTTGTAGGTACTTGCCTTGCAGCGGAGCTTACCAAAAACTCTTTTGCAAACATAAACGCCCACCAGACGATTTACGTTGTGACACCTGAAACAAATGGTTCACAGCTGTTCTTCAGAGATAATATTGCACCTATGATTAACGGTAAACACGTACTGGTTCTTGCTGTTTCCGTAGCTTCCGGTGCAACTGCTCAGGCGGCGGTTGAAACTGTGCGTTACTATGGCGGCGAGGTTGTGGGCATCGCCTCAATTTTCGCCACAGCTAAGGAATGTGCCGGTTACGAGGTGAACTCCGTGTTTAATCCCAATGACCTTGACGGATATTTCAGTGTACCTTCACACGAATGTCCTCTTTGCAAAGAGAAAAAGAAGCTTGATGCTCTTATTAACAGTCACGGCTTTTCAAAGCTTTAATAGAACTTTTCAACAAATCACTGTGCTTAAAGCACGGTGATTTTTTTATATATTTTTTTAGGAATAATATTGATGAATTGATTTTTTTGTGATAACATCGTAATTGTGATAAATTGGATTAAAAAATAAAATATTGACGGATGAAGTGTCAAAAAAGGAGAATGCTTATGGAAATGTTTAATATGGTAATAGGTCTTTGTGCAGGTCTTGTATTCTTCCTGTTTGGAATGAGTACTATGTCAAACAGCCTTGGGAAATTAGCGGGTAGTAAACTTGAGGTTGTTTTAGAAAAAATGACATCCAAGCCTTTTCTCGGCTTGCTTATGGGTCTTATTGTGACCGCTATTATACAGTCTTCATCGGCCACAACGGTTATACTTGTTGGTCTTGTAAACTCAGGTATTATGAGTTTCCAAAGCACAATCGCGGTTTTGTTCGGTGCCAATATAGGTACAACCGTTACAGCATGGCTTTTATCATTATCAAGTATTGGTGAAACATCATCCTTTATTTTACAAATTTTCAAACCCCAGATTTTTTCGCCCATACTTGCAATCATTGGTACTGCTTTTACAATGATGGCGAAAAGCGACAAAAAGAAAACTCTCGGTACAATTTTTATCGGCTTTACGGTGCTTAT
>JAZNVE010000056.1:0-4783 GCA_045592665.1 Acutalibacteraceae bacterium | reverse complement strand
CAGGGAGTGTGAGTTGGCGTAGCGGTCAAAATCGTTAGCGACGAGCAGGAGCGACCAACGATTTTGGGCACCGCAAGTGGACTTAACAATAGTTTGTTTTATTGACATAGTTTCAAGCGGGTCAATTGTTTTTTATTTCGTAAGGTGGTGGAAGGTCATAATCGCATTTCGCTCTGCGAAACATATCGCACCGTAGGTATATCGCACCTGAAGGGTATAAAGGGTAGTTCTCTTACCTCTATTCTTCGGTTGAGTAGAACAATAAACCACCGTAGGGGCT
Source organism: Acutalibacteraceae bacterium (assembly GCA_045592665.1). Classification (GTDB taxonomy): domain Bacteria; phylum Bacillota; class Clostridia; order Oscillospirales; family Acutalibacteraceae; genus DTU089. The sequence goes on along the minus strand of JAZNVE010000056.1, from coordinate 4,503 downwards.
ATGCTCGCCTATCCCGAAAAGTATAACAAAAATCAAACGGGTCAGGCAAGCCTGACCCCTACGTTAGATATATAGATAAATCAAGTTATTCGCTCAAGATTTATTATTTCTTCATTTCTGCAAGGTCGCGGTAATTAATAAGTTTAATTCCACACGCTTTGATGTGCTGAAGTGTCTGGGGGTCTGAGAAAAGTCGGTGTTCCCATACACGGCGGTGCCATGCACCTGAAATACCTTTAAGTTCCTCGCTTTCGAATGCGGGGTGAATATAGGTTTCGGTAATACCGTTGGGGAATGAACGGTAAAGTTCGTAAATGTATTCTTTAAAGTTTTCGTAAGAGTCATTCTGAGGACCGTTCCACTCGCCGGGAATGAGGAAATCGGGCATTGCAACACCATTTGCCTTAGCGAATTCAAGAACCTTGTCATAGAACATTTTAATCATATCAAGATCAATTTTAACGGCAAGAGTGTCATTGGAGAACATCTCGGGTACGAATGTACCGGGGAAACGGAAAGGAAGTCCGTACTCCCCTGCAATAGCGAGGGTGAGGTTTAAAAGTTCAAATCTACCTGTTTCAATACCGTAGAGTGAACCCATATGGTTATCAAGATGTGAGGGAGTAACGCCAAAGGATTTGAAGCGTTCTATCTGAGCTCGGATTTCTTTTTCAACCTGATCAATATCGCAGTTTTTCTCGAACTCGTCGGATTCGTAATACATAAAGCCTTCACTGTCGCGAAGTGAACTTGTATCGCCCTGAGCAAGGGGGCTCCAACGGTAGTTACCCCATTCACTTGTGAATGTAAGGTGTACACCAACTGCGTACTCGGGGTGAGCCGCCGCCCATTTACCCGCTTCCTTAGCCCAACAACAGGGAGTCATAATTGTAGCGGAGGTAATACCGCCCTTCTGGAATAAATCCGCAACCGCACCGTTGGCGGCGTGGCACATACCGTAATCATCTGCGTTGATAATCAAATATTTATCCATTTAAAATCCCTCAACTTATTATTTATTTTTTCTTGTTGTTTGCTTCTTCAAAGAGGTCTGAAAGTGACATTTCACCTGTTTTATTTTCATTTTGCGATTTTTCTGCGGCATCCTGAGAAGTAGCCTCTGCCGGTGCTGTTTTCTTAGCCCGTTTCTTTTTAGAAATAAGCATTATTGCAATAACGATAATTGCTATAATCCAGATAAAAGCAACAAGGACAATTGCGATAATAATAATCAATGCATTTGAACCGTCATCCTTTGGCTGTGTACCTACTGTTCCCGTGTCGGAAGCACCGACTGTGGGAGTCTGAGCAGAAGTGGGCTGACCGTTAATTATATGCTCAAAATAAAGAAGTTCTATTTTGTCGAGAACCGCATCATTTACAATGCCGTCGGCAGTAAGACCGTTTTCTGCCTGAAGCTTTTTGACAGCCTCCACGGTTTCATCATCATACACACCGGTAATTTCTTTGTCCTTAAGAGCGTAACCGCTATAAATAATATTCCATTGAATCCACTTAACGCCGTCACCCATATCACCTGGCTTAATTTCCCCCGAAGGTCTTGCGTAGGGGTTGGTTTTTGCGTTAGGGTCAATGGTATCAGCTACGGGAACTGTTGACTGCGGACTCTGTGTGGGTGTTGCAGGCTGTACTATTGTTTCACCCTTGGTCATTGGCTGAGTTGCTGCAGGCACGGGGTCTATGTATATATAGTCATTACCTCCTGTGGTAGTGTTTAAAACGCCGTTGGAGGAGCCACTACCCGAGACGCCACCCAAAAGACCGCCAAGCACGTCACCCGCATCACCGAAAATACCGCCGATGCCACCTATACCGTCAAGAAAACCTCCTCCGAAATCGCCTGAACCGCCGATACCTCCTAAAATGTCACCAAGTCCTGAAGAAGAGCCACCTGAGGCGGAGGTTTCTTCCGTAGGTTCATTTTCAATAGTAGTGTTCATATCGTCAGCATCATCGTAATATTGCTCAAGAACAGCGTAGGAGACGTCATTTTTAATTTCTGTTTCGGGAAGCTTTACCCCCAAAACAGTCACAGTAAATGCAAATACGGCAATTGCACAACAAAAGACAGAAAACTTTTTTTTCATAAATAAACCTCTTTATATTTTTCTACACTGCATTATAACACAACACCCCTATCAATGCAATAGTATTGAAATCGTTAAAATTTAAGTTTTTGTAAATAAAAACACCTGCAACACAACGTGTGCAAGTGTTTTTTATGTATTATGCTCTGTCGTTAAGAATTTCCTCGGGATTCTGGAAAAACTCATTGATTTTCGTAAGGAAGGGTCGTACCTCACCGAAATCAAGGGCTCTGTGGTCGAAACAGATATTCATAGGAAGAACCGTTTTAATCACAATTTTATCCTCACCGTTTTCATCGGTAATAACAATGGGCTTTTTTTGAAGAGTACCGATACCGATAACGCACACCTGGGGAGGAATAACCATAAGCATAGCAACCTCACCGTTGAGCCCGCGAGTATCCGCACCAACGTTTGAAACGGTAATTGTACCCTGTTTAAGGTCGTCACGGGTAATACGCTCAGTTTCGGGAATAGCGTTATAAGCCTTTTTTTCAGCACCCTTAAGGCGAACTATTCTGTGCCGTTTATTGGTGTTAGCACCGTAAAGTCTTTTTATCGCTTTAATAATGTGTCCCTTTTTAAGTTTTTCCACTGTGTCGTGGAAAGAAACGGAATAGAGAGCCTCCGTAAGATTGGTTTTCTCAAGTCTGCGATTAATATCAGCCTGATACTCTGCAATTTCCTTAAGAGTTTTGTTACCCATATCCTTCATAGTGATGGTCATCATTTCGCCACTGGGAAGAATCCACGGAACAGAAATATCTATATTATCAAAAACTGTAACCTTACCTCTTACAAGACCTTTTTCATAATGCATATGAGCGTTAATCATCGGGTCAACCTCAATTGCCTCCGCAATAGCCTTAAGGAGAACGGCATTAAAAGTAATTTTAGGACCGTCACCGTCATTATTTTCTGCCGAAAACTTCTTGAAAGCTGCCACAAACTCTGTAACATCGGGTTCAAAAAGATAGCTTACGTGAGGAATATTCTGCCAACTTTCGGTAGTCATATTGGCAACAATTTTTCTCTGGATTCCAAATCGTGTTACATTTTTTACCGCCATAAATTTCACCTTTCTCGCTTATATTTAAACACATTAAGAATTTTGAACAAATTCCACCTATACTGTAATGGTTGTTAATATTATATCAAAGTCCATCTATGAATGTCAATTCACTTTTTCAACAGAGGGTTCATTTTCTGCCATATGCACAAAACTAAATCTGTGCAATTGTTTATAACGCAGAAATGATATTGTATTTTTGTTAAATTTTTGTTAATGAAAAAACATTTTCTTTATCTGTGTATTGCCAACACCAATATGCTGTGATAAAATACTATGAATAAATCTATTTATTATAGTATATGAGAGGTGAATTTTTTGGAAGTTTTAAACAGGATACTCTACAAATTCCATTTGAAAAAGCGTCCTCGCCCCACTCCCCCGTCCAAGGATAAAATCCCCGAACCACTAAGTGAAGTATTAAAGAGTGAAGGGCTTGACACATCCTCTGTTATTTTTTCAATTAAAACAGATATGACCACCGCCGAAGAGTATGGTGACACATTAATTTTCTTTGACGAAAAGGGGCTTTATTGCGCCCAATTCCGTGAAAAAGAATTACCGAAAAGAAAAAAGAAAAAACACCAAAAGCCCGATATGAAGCCCGAGCTGTTAAAGCTTACGTCAATACCCATTGAAGAGGCTGACGAGCTTTTTGCAGAACAATATCTTGCAACGGGTCAGTTAACCTACACATACAAGGGTGAGTATTATTCTCTGGGTTATTTTTCTATCGGATTATTGGAAAAAGCGGATAATTTCCGTAAGATATTCAACGCCTTCAAGAAAGACCGTTCTCACGAGCAATATCTAAACGAGGACACCGGCAACACCTGTAAAAAATGCGGTGCCTCCATACCTAAGGGATTGAAATACTGTAAGGACTGCGTGGATAAAAAATCTACTGTAAAGCGTCTTTTCTCCTTCTTTGGTGAAGTAAAGGGCAAAATGGTCTTTATGATTTGTGCCGTACTTGTAAGTAGTGGTATCAACATTTTAATCCCTCAGTTTTCAACCCAGAAGCTCTATGACGAGGTTTTGAACCCCGACAACACACTGGCTTATGACGATTTATTCAAGGCTCTTATAACCGTAGTTCTCACTATGGCAGCTCTTAAAATATCCCAACAGCTGCTTACCCTCTTTTATCAGTACATAGTGGCAGGTATCCTCCCCGAGGTTGTTTACAGTATAAAATTAAAAATCTTCAAGGCAATGCAAAGGCTTTCTGTTGGCTTTTATACTCATAAACAGACGGGTTCGTTAATGGACCGTGTTACAAGGGACGCCAACAATATTTACTGGTTCTTTGTTGACGGTTTCCCC
>JAZNVE010000055.1:0-22595 GCA_045592665.1 Acutalibacteraceae bacterium | reverse complement strand
TTTCTGTTATTCTTCAGTCGGATGGAACAATAAATTACCGTAGGGGGGTCAGGCTTGTGTGACCGTTTGGTTTACGATTTAGTTGAGATTTCTCCCTGAAGCGATGTAAAGTAACAGCGAAAGTGACTGTGCCGATACACCCGAATATAAAGCTGCATTGTTTCGGTGATTGATTCTAATAAGCAATATTGGTTAAGTGGTATGAAAATCAGCCGTTGACTTTGTAGAATAATGGTGATAATATCGTGATGGATGAAGTATAAAAAAACATAAGAACGAGTATTATAATTACAAAAATAAGGAAATATTAAGGAGTGGAACAATGGGATTATTTCCACATTTGTGCCCTGTATGTAAGAATCATAATTTTACAGAGCCTTTTGAAGATTGTCCAATTTGCAATTGGGCTAACGATATTATTCAAGAAGAACAACCTGATTTAAAGAACTGCGGTAATTTTATGAGTCTTAACGAAGCGAAAAAAGCTTATGATGAGGGAAGAGGAATTTTATAAAAGCTTGGGTTAAAAAATAAAAAAGATTAATTATCGGCTGCTCTTGAAAATTCTTGATTTGGTAAGGAAAGATATTTGAATGACAGTTAACTGTTTTGCAAAAACTTGTGGTAATTTGACCAACGGGAATATTTATGATTGTTTGGGTATAGAACTTGATTGCTGCAGGATAATTGATGAAAGCGAAGAAGATTATTTGTATCCTATAAATGAATTTAAACCGGTTGATGAAAATTAAGTTTTGAAAGATTATAAAAATGCAGGGGGAGTTTTAATAGATGAAAAAGACTTTAAACGATTCAGCCCTAAAAGAAGATAATGTTAAATATATCTATCGAGATAAGAATATTTCTGTAGGCGATGAAGTACCATTTAAAAACATATTATTAAAGTATCTAAGAGGGTTTAAACCAAACTTTGCTACTAGTGCCAATATACATGATTATGTGACAAATACAGATGTTAAAGAAACCTACAATATGGGGTATGAGTATAATGGGTATTTTTGGACTGAAACAGATATATACCACTTTGAAAAATATAATATGCCATTAAATCAAGAGTTTATAGACTATGTTTTAAATAAATAATTGTAAAAACACCGAGTGGTGATTTTTTTCACTACTCGGTGTTTTTATCGTTTTTACTTAACCGTTATATTTGCGTATTGGTCATATTCAAAATGGGTTGTGTCAAGTGAAGTGATTTTACTGCCACTTGCATAGATGTTTTCGAATTCTGCCTGAATGGAGTTCACTTTGCCGTTTGAAGCGATTTTATTTGCTTTAGGTGCCGTGTAGCGGATATTTTTGTATTTAACATTGGAAATACTGAAATTTTCAACAGCTTCACCGTAAACAAGGCAGGCTATTGCACGGCTGTAGGCACGGTGTATTACAATGTTTTCAAATGTAACATTATCAATACTGCCACCGTCATTTTCTACAATAATTGCAAGGGCAGGGATTCGGTCGGCATTCCAGGTTGCATCGTGGAATACAACCGTTGAATCCCTGAATGTAACATCCTTGATATCCTTATAAACTTCACCGCATATACCGAAGCAACGAGCCTTTCCGTTCCAAGCGGTGCAGTTTGAGAAGGTAATGTTCTGACTTATGGCTTCGGGTCTTCCGCCTGCAGTTTTGACATCGAATAAATCGTCACCGCTTCGACAGAATGAATTGTCTATTGTGACATTTCTTGAGTTGCAAATGGCGAATGCGTCAGAATTTTGTCTGTAACCGAAAATATCAACATTTTTTATTGTAAGATTTTCGCAATCATAGGTTATGAAGGACCATTCGGGAGAATTGACAATCTTAATTCCGTCAACCTCAATATTGTTTGCGTATGCAAATATAATGCCTCGGCGCTCACGTCTGTCCAAATGGGATAAGTCAATAACACCGTTGCCTACAAGCTTTACATTATTGCAACAGTTGAAATTCAAGTAGGGGATACGTGTAAGACCCATAGGTAGCTGACCGGCATTATACTCGGCTTGGTCAATTTTTGAGGTGTCGTTTAAATCGTCGGTTTCGTTATTAATATCATAAGTGTGCTGAGCAAGAAGATAAGCACCGCGTTTCAGATAAATAACCGTGTTGCTGTAACCAAAGAGATTATAACAAGGCGCGGTGTGAACACCCTTTTCAAGGACTATAACATTGTTTTCTCCGTACTGCTCTTTGTATTGTGCGATTTTCTTGTTTTCGTCAACCAGTTCACGTACAAAAAGTGTAAAGCCGTGCTCCTGATCATCATCGTTGAACACAAAGGTGTATGTGCCTAATTCTGTAATTTCATCGTTTAAAACGATGTTTCGGAAGGTGGGGTTCAGATTAGCACTTTTCGGGAATATAGTTACACTGTTCATAATGAAGCCGTGAGTGTTTAATTGAAAGCTGAGAGAAAATTCTTTAGAAGTGTCGACATATATTTCACAGAATGAGTGTAATGCACCCTTTTGTGTATTTCCGACAAAAACGGTGGTGGCATAAACGGGAATTCTCTTGTTTTCAACGTGAACTGTGAAATAAGGGGATTCAATTATTCCGTTAATATCCTGATACCCTTGAGCGTTTACGTACAATTCATCGCCTTCATCATCCGCGCGTTGTATAAAAGAGGTTGTTGTTAAGCCGGCAGACGAGAGACTTTTGATGGCCTCAGCGGGATATTCCAGGTGTTTAAATACCTGATTTGATGGTTTTGCGGGCACCTCTTTAGGTCCGCTGAAAATGTTGAGCGCTGAAAGAAACGCCAAAAATAAGGCGAGCATTTCTCTTAATAATTCCATAAACACAGCTCCTTTGTTGAATTGCAATAATTTTATCATACACCTCTGAAAAATTCAACAAAAAAGATATCTTTTTAATAGGTTTTGTTTACGGTGTCGCTATTGACAAAAGTTTGACTGTTTGTGTATAATTACTGATGATAAGATATATAAATTAATTATTTTGAAAGAAGGCTTTTTATTATGTCAAAAGTACTTGTGGAAACATCTGCACGTCACGTACACGTTTCAAGAGCAGACCTTGATATTCTTTTCGGTGAGGGTTACGAGCTTACACCCAAAAAGGATCTTTCTCAGCCCGGTCAGTTCGCTTGTGAAGAGCGCGTAGCGGTTGTTGGTACAAAGGGTCAGTTTCCTGCGGTTTCAATTCTCGGTCCTACAAGAAATGCTTCTCAAGTTGAGCTTTCTGCTTCCGATGCGCGTTCAATCGGTGTTAAGGCTCCCGTAAGAGAGAGTGGTGACATTGCCGAAAGCGGTGCTTGTAAGCTCGTTGGTCCTAAGGGCGAGGTTGAACTCAGCGAAGGTGTAATTGTTGCTAAAAGACATATTCATCTTACTCCCGATGCAGCTGCAGAGTTCGGTGTTGAGGATAAAGAGGTTGTTGGTGTTAAAATCGAGAGCGACGGTCGTTCACTTATTTTTGGTGACGTTGTTTGCCGTGTACATCCCAACTTCGCTCCCGCAATGCACATTGACACAGATGAAAGTAATGCAGCTTTTGCAGCACCCGGTATGATGGGTGAAATTGTAAAATAAATTATCGAATATAAAACCGTGTTTCTCGAGCGAGAAACACGGTTTTGTGTTTTTGTGAATTATTAATCCTTTTCGAATTCTTCGAATATCATTTTTATTATTCGGTCTTTATCGGTTGAGTTTCTGTACATTAAAACAAGTTTTCCTTCGTCCCACGATAAATCTGACATTTTTAAGGTGTTGTCATCAACTTGGTTGTCGAAAAAGTCATCGTCAATTTTGGTGTGTAGAGTAAGTCGTGGTGTGTAACCGTAAAATTCATCAACAGTAACCTTGTAGCAACGGGCAAGTTTTTCGATAATATCAACGGGCGGAACAACGCGACCGGTTTCGTAGTCATTATACAACTCAATATCAATTCCTAAAATTTCGGCAAGTTGATCTGCTTCAAGCTTATTGTATTCTCTGAATTGCTTGATTCTGTTGCATAACATTATTTACCACCTCCGCTCAGTTTCTACATAATAACACAATTTTCGACAAAAATCAACAAAGGGATATTTATCACCTTATATTATTCGAATGGGTGAAGGGTTAATTAACGGTAATTTTTGCAAAAATAAAGCACCAAAGGTCAAAAACGCCTTTGATGCTTATGTACTTGGATTGATTAGTCTTCGTCAATGCCGAGAAGCCAGTTTACGGATACGCCCAAAACTTCAGAAAGTGCAATAAGCTCAGTATCGCAAACAGAACGTATTTGTCCTTCGAGTTTGGAAAGACCCGATGCATTAAGGTCTACACCTCGGATTTGAAGCTGTGTAAGAAGATCCTTTTGTTTCATCCCTATAGCTTTTCTTCTTTCTTCAACTTTGGTTCCGCAGATGTTCTTGGTGCCTATGGGCTGTTTCCTGATTCTCATCTTTTAGTCCCCCTTAATGTTGAATGTATTGCTTTGATGTAATGATAGCATAACAATAATCAACTTGCAAGTGTAAAAATATCTTTTTTTCGACAAATTTGGAAATTTTGATGAAAAACGCTTGTTTTTTCTTGCTGTTTTGTATATAAAATGTTTGCTAATAGGATTACAATGTGCTAAAATAAGTTTAAACAATTTAGCCGAGAGGTGCGTTATGAATTTTTGTAGTGACGGATTTGCTGATTACAATTGCTTTACTACTGCCGAGGGACTTCTTGCCGCCGGTATGGAAAATGTAAAAGTTACTTTTGATATGTTCTTCCGTGAAATTCCCGATAAGGGCGGTTTTGCTGTTATGGCAGGTCTTGAGCAATTGATTGAAAGATTGCAAAATATCAGCTTTGATAATGATACCATAGAGGATTTAAAATTGCGGGGCTTTTCAGATAGGCTTATTGAATACCTTAAGGCGTTCAGGTTCGAGTGTGATGTTTTTGCTATGCCCGAGGGAACACCCGTGTTTCCCAATGAGCCCATTGTTAAGGTTTGCGGTCCTGCCATTCAGGCACAATTCATTGAAACGATTATCCTTAATACTATAAATCACCAGACACTTATTGCTACAAAGGCGAATAGGGTTGTTCGTGCGGCAGCCGGAAGACAGGTAGTAGAAATGGGCGCGCGACGTTCTCAGGGGCGTGATGCGGCAATAGACGGTGCCAGGGCAGCTTACATAGGTGGGGTAAACTTTACGACACTTTATCCCGCATCTCAAAAATACGGTATCCCTGTTGCCACTATGATGAGCCACGGTTGGGTTCAGCTTTTTGATAGCGAGATTGATGCATTTAAAGTTTATCTTGAAGAGCATGGTGAGAACGGAATGCTTTTAGTCGATACCTACGATACCCTTGATAGCGGTGTAAGAAACGCCATTCAGGCATTTAATGAGGTGCTTGTGCCCAAGGGACTCAGACCTGCAGGTATCATTATTGACAGCGGTGATATGACTTATCTGTCAAAACGCGCAAGAAGAATGCTTGATGAAGCTGGATTTCCTGATTGTGATATTTATGCATCCAATTCTCTTGATGAAATTCTTATTAAGGATATGCTTAACCAAGGTGCGAAAATTGATGGGTTTGTAGTCGGTGAAAAGCTTATCACATCTGCCTCGTCACCTGTGCTTGACGGTGTGTATAAGCTTTGCGAAACAGAAAAAAACGGCGAGAAAATTCCTGCCATTATGGTTAGTAATAATGTTAATAAAATAACCACCCCCTGCTCAAAACGTGTGTGGCGACTTTTTGATATGGATTCGGGTAAGGCTATTGCCGATGTGCTTACTACGGAAAGCGAAAATATAGACAACGAAAAAACATATTCTCTTTTTGACCCGGATTTTACCTGGAAACGAAAAACTGTTGATAATTTTGTTGCCCGAGAAATGCTTGTTAGCGTTTTTGAAAACGGCGAGTGCGTATATAATGTTCCTTCACTCGATGATGTTCGCAATTATTGTAATGAACAGGTGTCATCTCTTTGGGAGGAAGTGGTGCGCTTTGAAAATCCCCACAGATATTATGTTGATTTCTCAGGAAAGCTTTGGGGAATAAAACAGTCATTGATTAAAAACATTATGCATCGGGGCGATGTAGGCGGAGAAATTTGATATGTCTGTAAAATATAAGCTTGGCTTAACGCGAAATAGACTGTTTGAGTTTGATAATGCGGTGCTTTTTTGCGGCAAATATGATTTTTGTAAAAAAGATCTTCAAAAAGCGTTGCGCTTGTTATGTATTAAAGAGCCTCTTGTAACTTCTGGTATTTCTCTTGAAAAAAACGGGGAGGCTTACGCTGTGACGGATTCTGAGGAGCAGGAGCTCGACTTTACCTCTGAAACCTGTGAGGAATTAAAGAAACGATACGAAAAAGACGGTATTGATTTTTGGCGTAAGGCTTTTGAGTTTTTTTATACTAAAGACGGTTTCCTTGTAATAGTCGGTCACACAGCGCTTTGTGATGTGAAATCGCTTTTGCATCTGGCAATTGATTTAAAGAGTTTTTATGATGAACCTTTGAAAAGTGTGGAGCCCTCTGTTACCAATCTTGTATCCGAAAAAACGGATTTACCTCTTGAGGTAGCTTCGCCCATAATTGACAGACTTTCTGCCGACTTAGATTTGAAGTGGCAGAAGGATGCTGAAATTTTCGGCACAGAGGACTATAAAAAGGCGAAAAAATCATATGACAATATTAAGGGCAACAGAGCTAATCTTTGTGCAGTAATAAAAAATACTGAAATGGCGGCTGTGAAAGAGTACTGTAAACAACAAAATATGGATGTTGTGACTTTGGTGGGGTTTGCTTTTTACGATGCGTTGCTCAGTAATATATCCGGCAAGAAGAAGTTTAATAAAATGAATGTGTATGCCGATGAAAGGTTATTTTACTTGAATTTTGAGGATTATCGTATAGGTGCCTATAACGGTGTTTCAGAGGTTGCGTACAAAAAGAAGTTTTCGGAAGGTGACTTTTCGGAAAGAGCGAAGGCATTTCATATTGAATGCTACAAAAATGCAACATCTACATTCAAAGTTTTTTATGATGATGTACTCCTGATGCGTATTTCGCCCTCTTTGTGCGACGGGGCGTATATGTATAAAGCGGGTCTTTTTAAAAGTAAAGTCGCACGTACCGTTGCGGAAAATTACGGTTGTGCTTGTGAAAAGCTGTGTGATTATTTTTATTGTAATCTTGAACAGTCGTATTGGTGCGATTTGAAATCCTTTGATGATATTTATGTAGCGGAACCTTTTAAGATGAGGTGTGCAACCGCCCTTGATTTTACAATGAATAATGAGGAAGGGTACATAAATTTTAGATACAAAACCGATAAATGCTCACCTTCGGTTGCACAAAGAATAATGAATACGGCAGTTGATAATATAATAAAAGCAACCGAAAAACAATAATAAAATAACTGTTTTTACCTTGTAACACTCTTTGTGTTGCAAGGCTTTTTTTGTTTTCTTTTTTGATTCAGTATTTTACCGAAAAATAAGGCAATGGCCTGTATTTTTTTAGTCAAAACTATTGACAAAATATACATAAAAAAATATAATAGTGGTACGATGTGTCTCGAAATGGGTTAAAGTGTCTCGATTTTAGCTCTTGATTATTGTTTTTGAAAGGGGTGTCGGTATGTTTTGTAGTCAATTTGACCATTCGCTTGATGATAAAAACCGCTTTAAAGTGCCGGCGGCTCTTCGTGACGAGTTAGGCACAAAGGCGTATCTTATTAAGTCGCCCGATTCCGACACCAGATGTATTTTTATTTATTCTGAAGCCGGTTGGAACGAACTTTATAAAGAATTTAACCAAAGCGGTGAACACAATCAGCTTATGCGCCGTATGGCAAGAAAAATACTTTCGGGTGTTATGAGCGGTGAGGTTGATAAGGGTGGCAGACTTACTCTTAACGCAACTCTTAAAGAGTATGCCGGTATCGAGGGCGAGGTTCATATTGTGGGCAACAATAACCACATAGAAATCTGGTCGCCTGAAGAGTGGGCCAAGGAGCTTGCTATTCTTGATGAGCAGTCCACCGATTCACTTAATATTAACTTCTGACGGGTACTTGTATGGATTTCAAGCATATATCGGTTTTACTTCAGGAATCAATTGATTCATTAAATATAAAGCCGGACGGTATCTATGTTGATTGTACCGCCGGTGGCGGAGGACATTCCGCGGCAATTCTTGAGCATTTAAACGAAAAGGGGAAAATGGTACTTATAGACCAGGATCCTGATGCTATTGCAACTGTAACGGAGCGCTTTAAAGGAGATTCAAGAGTACAAATTGTAAAAAGTAATTTTTCTGCGATTGACAGTATTCTTTCAAATCTGGGTATACAAGGTGTGGACGGTATGGTCGCAGACCTTGGTGTCAGCAGTCATCAGCTTGATACGGCTGAGAGGGGTTTTTCTTTTCATTATGATGCCCCCCTTGATATGCGCATGAGTCAACAGGGTAAAAGTGCTTATGATGTTGTTAATACGTATTCCAAAAATGAGTTGTATACAATTATATCCCGTTACGGTGAAGAAAAATTCGCCGACAGAGTTTCAAATGCTATAATTCGTGCTCGTGAAGGAAAGGCAATTGAAACAACTATTGAACTTGCGGAAATTGTGTCGAGTGCCATTCCTGCTAAGTTTCGCAGAAACGGTCATCCTGCAAGAAAATCCTTTCAGGCTATACGCATTGAAGTTAACGGTGAATTGGATGTTCTTAAAAACACTCTTCCGTTAATGTTCGAAAAACTTAAGGTTGACGGTGTTTTATCCATTATTACATTCCATTCTCTTGAGGATAAAATAGTTAAAGATTATTTCAGAACACTTAAAGAAGGGTGTATATGTCCTAAGGATTTTCCCGTTTGTGTTTGTGGTAGAAAACCCAAAGCTATTGTGAAATCTTCAGGTGTTAAGGCTTCGGGTAAAGAAGTTGATGAAAATAACAGAAGCCGTAGCGCTAAATTGCGTACGGCGATAAAAATAGGGGATAATTAATCCCCGTGGGAGGAAGTTATGGTTTACAGAGGAACAGAAGCTTATGACTTTTCGCTTTTCGAACCTCAGGTTATCGAGGAACCAAAAAAACAGAATAAAACTAACGGACAACCTAAACGTAACGCAACTCCCGTAAGAAAACCTGTGTCTAAAAAGACAAACGTTTCAAAGGTTATAAACGATATGCAGTACGAGGCAGAGCGTGATGCAAAGAGTGTTGCCATACCTGCGGTTGTGAAAAAAATAATGTGCTTCTGTGCGCTTTGTGTTTCTTTGATGGTTGTTCTTCTTGTTATGCAGACCAAGAATGATAATCTTACAAGTGAGATAGCATCAGTACAGAGTGATATTAAGATTGCCCACGGTGAAAACGTCAGACTTAATGCTGAGCTCAACAGTATGATCGCATCTGATCGTATTGAGGAATACGCCGAAAACGAGTTAGGTATGGTTAAGGCTGAAAGTTATCAGATAAACTATATAGACCTTTCCGAGGGCGACAAAATAGTTGTTTCGGGTGAAAAAACTCTCGGAGAAAAAGAAGAAAGTAAATTGAAAGCATTGTTTGCATATATTTTCTGAAACAAAAATATATATGAGAGTTGAGAGATGCTCGACTCTCTTTTTTGCATTGATAGGTTTGCGAGGTGTTTATGTGTCACGAGTCAATATAAATTTAAAAAAACGTTGTATTTCGGCAATAGCAGTTATTCTTGTTCTTGGCTTTGGTGTGGATATATGCCGTCTTTTCTGGTTTCAGGTAATTAAGTCTGAGGAATACAAAACTTCTGCCGAGGCTCAGCAACTTAGTGATACGGTTATTTCTGCGGACCGTGGTGTCATTTATGATGCCAATATGAATGTTCTTGCGGAAAGTGCTTCTGCTTGGCTCGTTTATGTCAATCCATCAAAAATTGAGGATGAAACCGAAAAAAATCTTGTGGCAACGGGTCTTGCAGGTATTTTTAAAGACCTTAAGGTTGAGAACATCAAAGAAAAAATCAGTAATTCCGATTACAGTTACGTGAAAATCAAAAGCCGTGTTGAATATAACGAAAAAACGGCAGTTTCTAAGTTTATAAAAGAAAACGACCTCTACGAGGTTATTGGTATTGACCCTGATACAAAAAGGTATTATCCCCTTGGTAATTTTGCATCCACCATTATCGGTATGACAAATAGTGATAATAACGGCAGAGCGGGTGTCGAGCTTGCTTATAATGACACTCTGACCGGTGTTCCGGGTAGAATTATCACCGCCAAGGATGCTAATAGCCATAATATGTCAAGTAATTACGAAACTAAATTTGATGCGGAGCAGGGTACGAGTCTTGTGCTGACAATCGATAAAACTGTACAGTATTACCTTGAAAAAGGCTTGTCACAGGCGGTTATTGATAATGATGCCGCATCTGCTTACGGTATTGTTATGGATGTTGATACGGGCGCTATTCTTGCTATGGCAACAATGCCCGACTATAACCTTAATGAACCGTCCGTTATTACGGATGAAGAAACTCTCAAAGAACTTGCTAAGATAACCGACGAGGATGAGTATGACGTTGCTTATAACAATGCGGTTTATCTTATGTGGCGAAACAGAGCCATAAGCGATACTTACGAACCCGGCTCAGTTTTTAAAATATTTACTGCCGCCGCAGGACTCGAAGAAGGCGTAGTTACCACTAATTCAACTTATAATTGTACGGGTGCTATCCGTGTTGCGGATAACACTATCAGATGTCACCGTCACGAAGGTCACGGTACTCAGACTTTTACCGAAGGTCTTATGAATTCCTGTAACCCGTTCTTTATTACGGTTGGTCAGGAACTTGGTACGGATAGATTTTATAAATATTTCGAGGCATTCGGTTTTACCGAAACAACGGGCGTTGATTTACCTGCCGAGGCTTCACCTGCGGCGGATATCACATATCACTCAAAAGAAAATATGGGTATTGCTCAGCTTTCATCAAGTGCATTCGGTCAGACCTTCCAGGTCAGTGCTATTCAGATGATTACGGCGGTTTCTGCCGTTGCTAACGGCGGCAAACTTATGGAACCCTACGTTGTGGCTAAAAAACTTGACGGTGACGGAAATACACTTTTTGAAAAAACACCTACCGTAAGACGTCAGGTAGTTTCCCAGAGTACCAGCGAAACCGTTATCGGTATGATGGAAAAGGTTGTTTCCGAGGGTACAGGTAAAAATGCATATATTCCCGGTTACAGAGTAGCGGGTAAAACCGGTACTTCCGAAAAACTTACGGTTGACGGTCAGTATATTGCATCTTTCGTAGGTTGTGCTCCTGCTGATGACCCCAAAATAGCGGTTCTTATAATTATAGATGAGCCTCAGGGCGGTAACCACGGCGGTGGTGCTATTGCGGCACCCGTTGCGGGTTCAGTTATTGAGCAGACTCTTAAATATATGAATGTTGAACCTGTTTACACCGATGAGGAGCTTTCGAAGCTTAATGCAACTACACCCGATGTAAACGGTATGACCGTTACAGGCGCAAAGAATGTGCTTACGGCTCAGAACTTCACTGCAAGAGTTGTTGGTGATGGGGATACTGTTCTTGCTCAGTATCCTGCTAAAGACCAGAATATTCCTATGGGTGGTGTAGTTATCCTTTACACCGATAAGGAAAACAGCAGTCAGTCTTCAACTGTTCCGAACCTTACGGGTATGAGCATCAGTGAGGCGAACAGAACGGCGGTAAATGCCGGTTATAATATTAAAGTATCGGGTGCGGCTCTCAATAGTGAGGTTGTTTCCTACCGTCAGAGTATTGAGGCGGGAACAAAGGCCGAACTTGGTACAACAATAACAGTTTACTTTAAAACAACAACAGGCGTTCAGGACGATTAAAAAAGAGGTGTCGAAATGCTTTTATCAGAACTTTTAAAGGGTATAAATATACTTTCTGAATACGAAGACCGTGAAATCTCGGATGTAACCGATAAAACTCACCGGATAAGTGAGGGTTGTGCTTTCGTTTGCGTTGTAGGTGCACGTTTTGACGGTCATACCTTTGCGGAAAATGCCTTAAAAGAGGGGGCAAAAGCGGTTATTGTTTCAAAGGATTTGGGGCTTGAAGAACAAATTCTTGTAGAAAACACCCGTGAAGCTTACGCTATAATGTGCAAAAATCTTAATGATTGTGCGGTAGATAAGCTTACCTTAATCGGTATAACCGGCACAAACGGCAAAACTACCACCGCCTTTGTTATTAAAGATATTCTTGCTCAATTAGGTGAGAAAAGTGGTCTTATCGGCACTGTTAAAAATATGGTTGGTGATAAGGAGTTCCATACAGAGCTCACAACACCCGACCCCTATGATATGCACAAACTTTTCAAAATGATGGTTGATGACGGTATTAAATACTGCGTTATGGAAACATCGTCACAGGCATTTCATCAGATGCGTCTTGCAGGAATACATTTTAAAACAGGTGCATTTACCAACCTTACTCAGGACCATCTTGATTACCACGGTACTATTGAGGAATATAAACGTTGCAAAAAAATGTTGTTCCTTAATTGTGATGAAGCAGTTATAAATGCGGATGATGAAACAGGGGAATATATGAGCGATGGTATTTTTGCTCACACTAAAACATACGGTGTTAATTCCTCCTGTGATTATAAAGCTGAAGATATAGAATATTTCTCCGATAGAGTTGAATATTCATTAAATGGTAAAAAGGTTATTTTCAACATTCCCGGTGGCTTTTCGGTTTATAACTCCCTTTGTGCAATTGGTTCTGTATGCTCACTCGGATATGATATTGAAGAAGTAATCGATGCTATTTCGGGTGCAGGTACAGTTAAGGGAAGATTGGAACTTTTAAAGACTGATACAGATTTTGGTGTTATTATCGACTATGCTCATACACCCGACGGACTCGAAAAGGCGATTAATGCCGTTCGCGGCTTTACCGAGGGCAGAGTTATTACTCTTTTCGGTTGCGGTGGTGACCGAGATAAAACCAAACGTCCTAAAATGGGTAGAATGGCAACGGATTTATCCGATATTGTTGTAGTTACAACCGATAACCCTCGTACAGAGGACCCTGATGAAATAATCAAGGATATTTTAATCGGTACTGTGGGCTCCAAGGCGGAGGTTGTTTGTGTTACCGACAGAAGTGAGGCTATTGCTTACGCATTGGGTATTGCGAAGAAAGGCGATACAGTTATTCTTGCGGGTAAGGGTCACGAAACATATCAGGTAATCGGCAAGGAACGTGTTCATTACGATGAACGTGAAGTAGTTGCCGAAGTTTTAGGGGATAAAAAATGAAAAAGCTTAGTTTGAAAGATGTGGCTCGGTTTTGCTCTTCCACTACAAATCTCAGTGGTGAAATAAGTAAAATTTCAACAGATAGTCGTGAAATTGATGAAAATACACTTTTTGTTGCTCTTATCGGTGAACGTTTTGATGCTCACGATTTTGTAGAAGACGTGTTGAAAAAAGGTGCAAAAGCCGTAGTTTGCAGTAAAAACGTAGGCAATGATGAACGCATAATTTATGTTGAAGATACGGGCAAAGCACTTCTTCAGATAGCCCACGGATACAGAAAAATGTTCAATATACCCTTTATCGGTCTTACGGGTAGTGTTGGTAAAACCACAAGCAAGGGTATGATTTATTCGGTAGTTAAAAAAGGTTTTGATACCCATAAAACCGCAGGTAACCTTAATAACGAAATAGGTGTTCCCAAAACTCTTTTCGCTCTTGAGGAACATCATCAGGCGGCAGTTATTGAAATGGGTATGAATCACTTTGATGAGATTTCAAGGCTTTCCCTTACGGTTGAACCCTCAATTGCAGTAATAACCAATGTCGGTACTGCTCATATTGAAAACTTAGGCTCAAGAGAGGGTATATTAAAAGCCAAATTGGAAATTCTTGACGGAATGAAAAAAGGTTCAACCCTTATTATCAACGGTGACAATGATATGTTGGCAACTGTTGAAAATGCGGATTACAATATACTTCGTTTCGGTATTGATTCAAATAATCTCTATATGAGAGCTGAAAATATTAAATCCGACGAAAAGGGTAGTACTTTTACTGCTCTTTGCGGTGATGAAAAAGCCGAAGTTTTCGTTCCTGCGGTGGGAATTCATAATGTTTATA
This sequence comes from Acutalibacteraceae bacterium, assembly GCA_045592665.1. Taxonomy (GTDB): domain Bacteria; phylum Bacillota; class Clostridia; order Oscillospirales; family Acutalibacteraceae; genus DTU089. The sequence goes on along the minus strand of JAZNVE010000055.1, from coordinate 8,432 downwards.
ATGCCTTATGTGCTATGTGCGTTGGTAAAGAGTTAGGTTTTACCTTGGAAAAAGCGGCACAGGGTGTTGCGGATTTTGAACCCGAAGGAATGCGACAGAGGATTACCGAAATTAACGGTATCACCTTTATTGAGGATTGTTATAACGCGAATCCCGATAGTATGAAAGCATCTCTGGAGGCACTTGAAACGCTCAAAAAGGAACGTTCTTTTGCAGTTTTAGGTGATATGCTTGAACTTGGTGACTTCAGTGAAGAGGCACACCGTACAGTTGGTGAATTTGCCGTAAGTACGGGTTGTGAATATGTTCTTACATACGGAGAAAATGCGAAACTTACTTCTGACGAAGTGAAGTCTAAAGGTGTTTTTGCCGAAAACTACGATGATAAAGAAAAAATAGCAGAATTCTTATATGAAAATCTTTCAGTCGGTGACGTTGTACTTTTCAAGGGCAGTCGCGGAATGAAAATGGAAGATATATTTAATTCACTTTATAAAAAAATGGGTTATAAGGGTGATAATACTTGATTTTTTGCCTGTTTAAAGGTAGGATTAAAGTATCAGAATTAATAAGGAGCAAAAAATATGGATGTTGTAATTAAATGCCTTGTTGGTGCCGTAATTGCGTTCGGTATTTCCTTCGGATTAGGTTATGTTATAATACCTTTTCTTCATAAACTTAAATTTGGTCAGACCATTCTTGATATTGGTCCTAAATGGCATAAAAATAAGCAGGGTACACCCACTATGGGCGGTATATTATTTATACTCGGTACTGTTATAGCCTTCGTTGTTATGGTTATAATAGATAAGATTCTCGGTGGCGATATTATCGGCTCTGTTATCACAAACGGTGATGCCTCAAATCTCGTAAGCGAAATTTCTGAAGTGGCAAAATCCAATTATATAAAAGTAATAGGCGGTCTTATAATGGCTCTCGGCTTTGCTTTTATCGGTTTCCTTGATGACTATATTAAGGTTGTAAAGAAACGTAATCTTGGTCTTACTATTTTACAGAAAACCATTTTACAGGTTGTTCTTATGGTGGGCTACCTTCTCGTTCTTTACATCAATGACCCTACGGGCGCAATGCTTATTCCCTTTGTTGGCATAGTAGAAACTAAAGTATTCTTCTGGCTTATAGGTTTTGCGGTTATTTACGCTACTACAAACGCAGTTAACTTTACTGATGGTATTGACGGTCTCTGCGGTTCTGTTACACTTACTGCCGCAATCAGTTTCATTGCCATTGCCGCATTACATAATCGTCTTGGCGTAAGCCTTCTTGCATCCTGCCTTGTTGGTGCTCTTATCGGTTACCTTATCTGGAACTGGCATCCTGCAAAGGTTATGATGGGTGACTTAGGTTCAATGTTCCTTGGCGGACTTATTGTTGCTTTCTCCTATGCTGTTGATTGTCCCTTTATTATCCTCCTTACGGGTATTATTTACGTTGCCGAGTTCGGTTCGGATATTATCCAGATTGGTTATTTCAAATTAACTCACGGTAAACGTATATTTAAAATGGCTCCTATTCACCATCATTTTGAAATGTGCGGATGGAAAGAAGTGAAAATTGTTAAAGTTTTCTCTGCTATAAATCTTTTGGGCGGTATAGCCGCAATTCTGCTTTTCTATTTTGGTATAGAAAGATAAATTTATTAAAAATAATGTTCTGAAAGGTGTGGTAACATGGAAAAGAAAAATAAGTTCAACGACTTGTTTGTGAAAAACAGTATGGATATGCCGTTTTTTCTTATAATGTTAGGACTTATGACAATAGGACTTGTTATGCTTTTGTCCTCAAGTTACATCTACGCCTTTTATAACAGCGGTTCCGGTGACAGTCTTTATTACTTCAAAAGGCAGATTGTCTTTGCCATAGTCGGCGTTGTCGGAATGATATTCTATTCGAAATTAAACTATAAATATATTAAAAATCTTGCTAATATCGGCTTGATAATATCCTTGCTATTACTTGCAATTACCGTTTTACGTGGTGGCGGTGACGGTATTAACAGATGGTTCGGTATCGGTTCATTCTCATTTCAACCCTCTGAAACCGCTAAATTGATGCTTATTATGTTCTGTGCCGCAGGACTTGATAAGGACCATAAAAAAATTATAAGCTCCGAGCCTTCAAAAGCAGGTTGGGCTAAGAAAATTACCGAACTTACAAAGGGTAGTATTAAAATAACCCAGGGCACAACCACAATGTTCTTCTATGCTTTGGTTATTGCCTTTACTGCGGGTATGGTTCTTTTAGGAAGCCACCTTTCAGGTGCTATTCTTATTATGCTTATCGGTGTTGCAATGCTCTGGATAGGTGAGTGCAGAGCCCGTTGGTTCGCCATCGGTGGTATTATAGCTCTTATTGTTCTTATATACGTTGTATTCAACTACGAGGATTTACCCCTTAAAGAATATATGATTGAACGTATTAAGGCTTGGCGTATAAAGGATTTTGAACCCGATGATGCCCGTTGGCAGATAAACCATTCACTTTACGCTATCGGTTCGGGCGGTTTCCTTGGAGCAGGTCTTGGTAATTCAAAACAGAAATACCTTTATGTTTCCGAGTCCCATACAGACTTCATTTTCTCAATTATTGGTGAGGAATTAGGTTTTGTAGGTTGTGTTCTTATTCTTCTTGCTTTTGCAGTGCTTATTATCAGGGGTATCTATATCGGTATGCACGCAAAAGACCGTTTCGGTGCTCTTCTTGTTTTCGGTATGACCGCTCAGTTAGGGCTTCAGGTAATGTTCAATGTTGCGGTTGTTACGGATACTGTGCCTAATACGGGTATTCCGTTACCTTTCTTCAGTTACGGTGGTTCGGCTCTTCTCATAACTTTAATTGAAATGGGTACTATTCTTGCAGTTTCCCGTCAGGCGGATTTACCGAAAGTATACTTTATGCGAAAATTAAAAAAATCCAATAAAAAATAAAAAGGAACGTGCTTTATGAGAGTTTTAATAGCAGCAGGGGGTACGGGCGGTCACGTTAACCCCGCACTTGCGGTTGCAGGTGAAATAAAAAAACAATATCCCGATGCTGAAATTTGTTTTGTCGGAACTCCCGACAGAATTGAATCTAAAATTGTTCCTGCGGCAGGATATCCTTTGAAAACCATTGAAATTTCGGGTTTTAAAAGAAGTTTTTCTCCTGCGGCAATAAAGGCTAATATTAAGACTGTTACACGTCTTTTAAAAAGTTCAGGCAATGTTAAAAAGATTATAAATGAATTTAAGCCCGATGTTGCCGTAGGTTTCGGCGGATACGTTAGCGGACCTGTTATAAGAATGGCGGCTAAAATGGGGATTCCTACTGCAATTCACGAGCAGAATGCTTACCCGGGTGTTACCAATAAAGCCCTTGCAGAAAAGGTTGATGCAGTAATGCTCACTGCCGAGGAAGCTAAAAATCATATGAAGTTCAAAAATGAACCTGTTTTAACAGGTCTTCCTGTCCGCGGAGAACTTTTTGAAGCAGATAGTGAAATTTCACGTAGGGAATTAGGTTTTAATAATGACCCAATTATTCTTTGTATGGGTGGTTCGTTGGGTGCAAAGGTTATTAACGAGGCAATTGTTGATTACCTTGCGGAAAATAAAGACAGAAATATTAATTTTATGATTTCTACGGGGCAGAATGGTCTTTGGGTTCCTGATAAACTCAAAGAAATGGGTGTTGACCCCGAAAAATATCCCAATATTAAAATTCGTACATATATTGACGATATGGCGAGATGCCTTTCTGCGGCGGATTTGGTTATATGTCGTGCAGGAGCATCCTCCCTTTCTGAAATTCAGGCTTTGGGTAAACCCTCGATTCTTATTCCCTCACCCAATGTTACCGAGAATCATCAGTTCCATAACGCAATGGCTCTCGTTAACAAAGGTGCAGCCGTTCTTATTGAGGACAAAGACCTTACGGGTGAATCTCTCGGTAAAGAAATCGAGAAGTTTATTGAAAATAAGAATCTTTTAAAGATCGTAGGTGAAAATGCCCGTAAAATGGCGGTTACCGATGCTTCACAACGTATTTGTAATATAGTTGTTAGTCTTATAAAAAAATAATATTAACATTTTTCTGACACAGGCATAATATACAGCATAGAACTCATGTTCAATTTAATCCGAAAGGAGCAACTGTATGTCTGCCTTTGTCATTAACGGCGGAAGACGGCTCAACGGAAGTTTGCGTGTGCAAGGCTCCAAAAACAGCGTTTTGCCCATACTTGCCGCCACTTTACTTGTTAAAGGGAAATCAGTAATACATAATTGCCCTGTGCTTTCCGATACCCACAGTACTATTAAAATACTCAAGACTCTCGGGTGCAAGGTTCAGAGAAACGGTGGTACCGTAACTGTGGACAGTACCGATGCCTCGGGGTACGAAATACCCGAAGATTTAATGCGTGAAATGCGTTCATCAGTGGTTTTTTTGGGTGCGGTGTTAGGAAGGGTAGGTAAAGCTGAAATATCAGCTCCCGGCGGTTGTGAAATAGGTTTAAGACCCATTGATTTACATTTATATGCAATTAAAAGGTTAGGGGTTAATATTGATGACAGTCACGGTAGACTAAGTTGTGACGTATCTGAAAAGCTAAAGGGTGCCAAAATCACATTTTCATTTCCCAGCGTAGGTGCAACAGAAAATGCTATTCTAACCGCGGTTACCGCAGAAGGCGTTACTACAGTTGTTAATGCTGCGCGGGAACCCGAAATCACAGATTTGTGTAATTTTCTTAATTCCTGCGGTGCAAAAATAAAAGGCGCAGGGGAAAGTATTATTACAATAGATGGTGTTAATACTCTGAGAGGGTGCGAATATTCCGTTATTTGTGACAGAATTGCCGCTGCAACTTACCTGGTGGCAGGTGCCGTAACCGGTGGCGACGTTGAGCTTAATAACACTATGCCGACTCATTTGAATTCGGTATTACCTCTTTTAGAGGAAGCAGGGTGTGATATACGGGTTCGTTGTAAGTCTATTCGACTTAAAGCACCTCGAAGATTAAACAGAATAGATAAGCTTGTTACACAACCCTTTCCGGGGTTTCCTACGGATGCTCAGGCTCCCTTTACAACCCTTGCATCAATAGCTAAAGGTACTACGGTAATAGTTGAAAATATATTTGAAAGCAGATTGAAGCATATTCCGGAGCTTGTGCGTATGGGTGCTAAAATACGTACCGAATCACGCGTTGCTGTAATTGACGGTGTGGACAGATTATACGGTGCGGAGGTCTTTTCACCCGATTTAAGGGGTGGCGCATCTTTGGTGCTTGCGGGCTTGTGTGCCATGGGTACTACAATGGTCAGGAATATTTCTTTTATTGACCGTGGTTATGAGGATTTGGAAAATAATCTTTGCAGTTTGAATGCAGATGTTTACAGGAAGGTTTAAAAAATGGAACAAAGAACTCCCAAAAATTCTAAACGTTCTAAAACTAAAATAATACCACCTAAAAAGAAACGTCCCGAGAGCTTATCGAGGGATGAAGTACGTTCTATAAATAAAAGGAAAATAAAGCGCAAACGTAAAGCTGAAAGATTCGCATTGCTCGCAACCCTTGCGCTGGTTGTGTTAAGTGTTGGAGTAGTCCTTGTTCTGGCGCTTTTCTTTAAGACAGAAACCATTACAATTAAAGGTGATAAGGTTTATGCCGACAAAGAGGTTATCATTCAAAGTGGCATAGAAACAGGCGACAGCCTTATAAAACTGAAAGAAGATAAGATTAACGATACTCTTACCAAAAATTTACCTTATATAGGCGAAGTTACTATTGAAAAAAAGTTGCCGGACACCTTGATTATAAATATTACTGCTACAAGAGAGATTGTTGCTTTTCAAAGTGGTGCAGGCTTTGTGCTTGTAGATGTCAGGGGCAAAGTTCTTGATGAGAATGCCTCTATGTTAAGGGATAACGTTGCGGTAGTGAACGGGGTTAAGTTAAAGAGTATGACGGAGGGTGAAGTGATTGAGCTTTCCGATGCTGAATCAACCGAGAATTTTTTGCGGTTGCTTACTGCAATTAAAAACAGTAAAATTGAGCTTCTCACCGAAATAAATTTAAATAATAACGGTAATTGGGAAATGCGTTATGACGACCGTATAACAATAAAAATGCCCACCGGAGATAATCTGGAAACAGAGCTAAAAAGAGCGGTTGAGGTTCTCAATACTGAAAATGAACGAAATCCTTACACCGAGGGTGTTATTGATTTGACTATGGGCGACAATGTTTATTTCAAACCGGGTGCCGAAACTACCGAACCCGTGACAACAGCTGTCAACGAAACATCTGACCAAGGTGAGAGTACAACGGAAAAAAACGAATAAAAACGAATAAATCATCTGAATTGTTATTTGAAAATATAAAATATTACAGTTTACAATGTAATATAAGTAATTTTTTTCAAAAATAACTTGATATTGTTACAAAACTGTGTTAACATTTAAGGGATGTATTATAGGTAAAACTATTATTGTATATTAGTGTATAATTTAGGAGGAAGAAAAATGAACTTTGAAATTTCCAATGATTTTGAAGACGTTACACAGATAAAGGTAATCGGTGTCGGCGGTGGCGGCGGAAACGCTATTAACCGAATGGTTAGCTCAGGCGTTCAGGGCGTTGAATTTATTGCGGTTAATACCGATAAACAGGTTCTTACATTTTCTAAAGCTACTCACAAAATCCAGATTGGTGAAAAGGTAACAGGCGGTCGTGGTGCCGGTGCTCGTCCCGAAATGGGTCTTAAGGCTGCCGAAGAAAGCAGAGATGCTATCGTTGATGCACTTAGTGGCGCAAATATGGTATTTATCACAGCCGGTATGGGAGGCGGCACAGGTACAGGTGCAGCTCCCGCTATCGCAGAAATTGCTAAGAGCAACGGTATCCTTACAGTAGGTATCGTTACAAAGCCCTTCGCTTTTGAAGGTAAAAGAAGGATGCAGCAGGCAGAAGCAGGTATCGCAGAACTTGCTCAGCACGTCGACAGCCTTATCGTTATCCCCAACGAAAGACTTAAGCTTGTTTCTGACCAGAAAATTACTTTTGCTAATGCTTTCGATGTTGCTGATGATGTTCTTCGTCAGGGTGTTAAGAGTATTTCAGAGCTTATTAAAGTTCCCGGTCTTATCAACCTTGACTTCGCAGATGTAACTGCTGTTATGAAGGATGCAGGTCACGCTCATATGGGTGTTGGTCGCGCAACCGGTAAAGAAAAGGCAGAGGTAGCTGCAAACGCAGCAGTTTCAAGTCCTCTTCTTGAAACAACAATTCAGGGCGCAAAGGGTGTTATTATCAGTATCACTTCTTCACCCGACATTACTCTTGATGATGTTGACGTAGCTGCAAGTATTATTGCTGAGGCTGCTGATGTTGATGCTAACATTATCTTCGGCGTTGCTTTTGATGAGAAGCTTGAAGACGAAATGGTTGTTACAGTTATCGCAACAGGCTTCGGTACTGATTCCAACGGCATTGCAAACAAATCCGGTGCAGCTGTTGTTTCTGACGGTATTTCTTCTGCTGACGATGACGATGGTGATATTGTTGACATTCTTGGTCTTTTCAAGAAATAATTAAAAAATTCAGCCGACCGGATTACACGGTCGGCTTTTTATCTTAAGAGGCGATTTTATGAAAAAGAAAAAAAGCTCCTTTGTTGAAAAGGATGTTGTCTTCGCCGTTGTTTCTATTTTAATTGTGCTTGTTATTGTTTCGAGAGGTATCCCTGACGGCGCAGCACGATTGAATTTAGGTGAAAGTTCCGTTGGTGAAAAGGCCATAGCTTTGACCTTCGAAGGAACAACCGGAAAATATACCAAAACGCTTATCGATGCACTCGCTCCTACCGGCGCGCAAGTTACATTCTTCGTTTATGGTGAGGATGTAGGCAAAAATCCTCAGACGGTTTTACGCGCGTATGATGAAGGTCATATGATAGGTAATTTTACCTACGATTCGACACCGCTTTTTTTTATGGGTCAAACAAAAGCTAAAGAAGATATAAACAAATCGGCAAAGATTATTGGTGATGAAATCGGTACAAGACCATATTTCGTCAGAGTGCCTGACGGATTTGTAAGCTCCTATCAATTAAAGACCCTTGATTGTTTCTTTGTTTCCTGGTCATCAAGTATTTATGATAAAGGTGATTATACAGCAGATGATGTGTATAAAAAGCTTATGAGAAACGCCAAGGACGGCGAAATTATAAGACTTAATATTAATAGTGAAAGTACCGTTGATGGTGTCTTAAAAGCCGTTAAAGAGCTTCAAGGAGAGGGTTTCGAGTTTGTAAGGGTTGATGATTTGCTTACGAGAAACGGTGACAAATTAGCCAGAGGAATGCTTTACAGGAAATGTAAATTTAATACTTCGCCCGTAGCATTTTAATGACAAAACAAAAGAACCG